>JBBRHS010000213.1:0-5328 GCA_038222385.1 Acidimicrobiia bacterium | reverse complement strand
CGGCGATCTTCACGCCGACGTAGTCGCCTTCGTCTTCCGTCGCGCAGATCGAGCCGGCAGCCCCACGGTTCATCGCGAGCGGTGCCGTCGAGGCCGACGACCGAGGGGTAGAAGTCGGCCGACGCACGGGGATCCCGAACGGTGAGCGCGAGGTGACCGATCAGCATCTGCTCACGATACCGACCGACCACTGCTCAGCGCGGTAGGCCGAGCACCCGCTCGGCGAGGATGTTGCGCAGGATGTTCGAGGTCCCGCCCATGATCGTGTACGCCGGGGCGTAGGCGATGCCCTGCGTGATCGGATTCCAGAGGGTGGCTTCCATCCCGAGCACCGCGGCCACGAAATCGGCGACCTCGATCTCGTGCTCGGTGCAGAAGCACTTCGTGGCCGCGCTGAAGCCCTTCGGCGCCTGCTCGAGCACCTCGCGCAGCACGAGGAGCCGACCGAGGCGGTACTTGGTTTCCAGGTGGGCGATCCGTTGCCGCACGACGGGGCTCGTCCGGTCGGCGCGCGCGAGAGCCAATTCGTAGAGCGCGCGGTTCGACACGAGACGGTCGATCCCGCCGCGTTCGTGTTCGAGTTGGCGCATCGTCTGCTTGAACGCCGCGCCTTCGGTCCCGACGAGGTTCTCGAACGGAACGCGCACCTCGGTGAAGAACACTTCGCAGAAGTGCCGGCTCCCGGTGAGGTCGGTGATGGGACGGACCTCGATGCCGGGCGTGTCCATCGGCACGATGATCTCGCTGATGCCGGCGTGCGGGGGGCCCTCACTGCGGGTTCGGCAGATCACGTAGCAGTAGTCGGCGACCGCGCCGAAGCTCGTCCAGATCTTCTGGCCGTTGATCACCCACTCGTCGCCGTCGTGGGTCGCGCTCGTCTGCAGGCCGGCAAGGTCGCTTCCGGCGTTCGGTTCGCTCATCCCGATGCACCACGTGGTCTCGCCCGCGAGCATTCCCGGCAGGAACGCCGATTGCTGATCGGGCCGTCCGTAGTTGATCAACGTCGGGCCCATCTGGCGCTCGGCGAACCACATCGCGCCGATCGGTGCACCCGCGGCGATCAGTTCCTCACCCACGATGAGGCGCTCGATCGGAGGACGGCCCTGCCCACCCACCGACTCGGGCCAACTCATCCCGATCCAGCCCCGCGCCGCGAGCTCGCGCGCGAACTCCTTCGAGTAGCCGTTGATCCAGCTGTCGGCGTGTCGGCCGAACCGTTCCACGGCCGACGCCGCGACAGCCTGCGCCTGCTCTCGCAGTTCGACGTGCTCGGGCGACCAGGTGAACTCCACTGCATCCTCACTCCGCTGCGTGGATCGAACCCGCGCATGATGGCAGCCCTCGGGTGCAGGTCACACCTCCGGCGGATCATTTCGACGGCCCGCAGACAGAAGTGGATCTCGATGGTTCGACCTTCGACGTTGTGGGTATGGCCTCCTCCGACGTATTCGGAAGGAGAGGAACAGCATGGCTGACAACGAGAGTGGACCCGAAGCAGGGGTCAAGGGGATCGTGGAGGGCGTCAAGGGCAAGACCAAGGAGGCCGTCGGAGCTGTGACCGGCAACGACGAGATGCAGCGCGAAGGTGAAGCGCAGCAGAAGAAGGCCGACGCGCAACGCGACGTCGCGGCCAAGGAGGCCGAAGCCGAGAAGGCTCGGGCAACGGCCGAAGCCCGCGAAGCCGAACAACGCAGTCACCAGAGCTGACGACACAGACCTGGAGAACCGTTCCAGATCGAAGCGTGTTCGGGACCCGGCTTCACGGCCGGGTCCCTTTACGTTCGTTTGGCGCACTCGGCCTGAGGGCACAGTCCGGAGATGTCTCGCAATTGCATCTCCATCACGGCCGAGCCCGAGGTCGTCTTCGATGTTCTCGACGATGCCTACGCGTATCCGCGCTGGGTGCTCGGTGCTCGGCGCATCCGGCGGGTGGACGACTCCTGGCCCGAGGTCGGGGCGCAGTTCCACCACGCGCTCGGGACGGCAGTCGCCGAGCTCCACGACTCGTCGAAGATCATCGACCGGGAGCGTCCGCGCCGCATCGTGCTCGAGGTGCGATTCCGACCCACGGGCGTCGCCCGAGTCGAGATCATCGTCGTGGCGACCGCTTCGGGGAGTGACCTGACGATCGAGGAGACGCCACTGCGGGGACCGTTCTCGCGCCTGCCTCGATTCGCCACCGACCCGATGCTCACACTCCGCAACGCGGTGTCACTCCAGCGCCTTCGCCGCGAAGTCGAGCGATCACACCACGACGCGCCGGCCAGCTGACGTGGCGAACCGAGGACCGGACGGGTCAGTGGGTGTCCGCGTCCTCGATTCGGAGGGCCAGGTCGAGGGCCGTCAGCCTGAGCAACGCTCGGACGGGTTCGGACGGCTCGACGACGACGAGTGTGATGTTGCGATCCGCCGCACTCCGGTGACCCCGCAGAAGTGCGGCGAGGCCACTCGAATCGATGAATGTCACGCCGGCCATCCGCACGCAGGCGCGGGACGTTCCGCGTGCGAGCAGCAGGTCCATGGCCGCTGCAAACTGGTCGGCGCTCGCCAGGTCGACCTCACCGAGCACCTCGAGATGCTCACCGCTTGGGTCGAGGGTTGCGCTGAAGGTGGTGTGCACCGCACGAACGTAGCAGCGGCGGTCGGAGGGTCGAAAGGGCGGGGACTCGGCCACTGGAAGCCGGACTCAGCGCAGAAGCCCGACCGATTTCCAACCATGGCTGCGGAGTAGCAGGATGCGGGAACGAGACCGCGAGACGGGAGGGCGACGTGTCGGCTGTCGAAGAAGGCCCGGGTGACCGCAGCCAGCTCGGTGGCGTGACCGAACGGGCGATCATCGACGCCTTGCCGCGGGCCGTGATCGTCACCGCGCCTGACGGTCGGATTCTCTTGTGGAACCGCGCGGCCGAGCGGGTATACGGCTGGTCAGAACCCGAAGTGTTGGGGCGCAACGTCAACACCGTGTTGGTCCCGGGACAGGAACGCGCGCAGGGCGAAGCCATCCTGGCCACGCTGGCGCAAGGGTGCTCGTGGAGCGGCGACTTCTCGGTGCATCGACGCAATGGCGAGATGCTCAGAGTGCTAGTCCACGACCGGCCCGTCCTCGACGAGCACGGTGAGCTGATCGCGATCGTCGGTGCTTCCGAAGACGTGACCGAACAGCGTGACCTCGAGCGCCGAGCTGCGAATCTCGCCGAGCATCTCGCGCTCGCGCTCGATGCCGGTGGACTCGGCACCTGGCGATGGAACATGCGTACAGGCGAGACGATCTGGGACGAGCGTCTCGAATCACTGTTCGGACTCGCTCCGGGATCTTTCGACGGCACCTTCGACGCCTACCGATCGTTGCTGCACCCGGACGACCGTGAATCGGTGCTCGCGAAGGTAGAGGAAGCCGTGCGCGAGAAGGCCTCGTACGCGGTCGAACACCGTGTCGTATGGCCTGACGGATCCGTGCACTGGATGCAGGGCAAGGGAACGGTGACGGTCGACGCGTCCGGAGATCCGACCGGAACTATCGGCTGCGTCGCCGACGTCACCGAAGCGGTCGAACACCGTCTCGCTCGTGAGGAAGCAGTCGCGGCCGCGCTCGAGTCGGCGGCCAAGGAGCGGGTGAGCGCAGAGCGGCTCGAGTTCCTGGGCACGATCAACGATGCACTTTCCAACTCGTCCACTCGAGCCGAAGTCATGGAGAACGTCACGCGAGCAGCCGTCCCGACGCTGGGAGAGTGGTGTCTCATCCATGTGCTCTCGGATTCGGGGGCGCGGGAGCCCGACGTCGAGATCGCTCACGTCGATCCCGAGATGGTCGAGTACGCAAAGTCGTTGCGCCTCCGGTTTCCCTATGATCCCGATGCGAGAACCGGCGTTCCCGCGATCTTGCGCACCGGACAGAGTGAGTTCCACCCGAACATCGACGACGATGTGATCGCACACGCCGGCACAAGCGAAGAGGCTGCTCAGGTCGTGAGAGCACTCGGGCTCCGGAGCGCGATCAGCGTTCCCCTCCTCAAGCGCGGCCGAGCGATCGGGGTGTTGCAGTTCGTCAACACGGAGCACGCTCGCACCTACACCGACGACGACCTCAGCCTTGCCCGCGCCGTCGCAGGTCGAATCGCCTCGACCCTCGACAACCGTCGCTTGGCCGATGCCCAACGCACGATCGCCACCACCCTGCAGGCGGCACTCCTGCCGCACGAGCTCCCTCACATCCCCGGGCTGGAGGTCGCGGTCCGATACTGGGCCGCCGGTGAGGGTGTCGAGGTGGGCGGCGACTTCTACGATGTCTTCGAGGTCGACGACCGGTGGGCAGTGGTGATCGGCGATGTGTGCGGAACCGGCCCGGGTGCGGCGGCACTCACCGGGCTTGCGCGACACACCATCCGAGCCGCGGAATGGAACGGGGCCGATCGCAAGACGGTGCTCCGTCAGCTCAACACCGCGGTACGACGATCGGGGCACGACACGTTCTGCACTGCGTTGTCCTGCGGGGTCGCGCGCTCGTCTGACGGTTTCCGCTTCGAGGTCGCCTCCGGTGGACATCCACTTCCCGTGCTGGTGCGAGCCGATGGAAGTCACGAGACCTTGGGCGTCCCGGGAACCTTGCTCGGCCTCCTCGACGAGACACGCTCCACCACCGTCTCGACGGGACTCCATGGGGGCGACACCGTCGTCTTGTACACCGACGGGATCACCGACGTGCGTCCGCCGTTCGGTCTGTCCGCGGTCCAGATGGAGGACATCCTCGTCCGTGCCGCGCTCGGCGCGCCGACCGCAGAAGACGTCGTCCGCAACGTCGGTCGGGAGCTCCATGCCCTCCTCCCGTTGGCCGAACGGAACGACGACGTCGCGCTGCTGGTCCTTCGCGTGGTCTGAGCCGAACGGTCAGCGCGGTGCTCGCTCCGTTGCACTCGGCGTCGAGGTACGGGTGGGGGTGGGGGTGTCGAACGTCTCGTTCAGCGCGCCCGTCACCACATCGGCTGTGTCCTTCGTCACGTCCTTCGTGACGTCGACGACCGAGTCGACCGCCCCGCGGGACGCCGAACCGAGTCGATCCTTCGCGTCCTCGAGCGCCGGCTCGACGCGATCGCGCACCGTGGCGGCGCCTCCTCGGGCCTGCGCAACCTTCGGGCCTAGGAACTCCCACGCCTTGTACACGCCAAGGGCTGCAAGAGCCAGGAGGATCGTCTTCCGCAGGATTCGCATCGTTACTCCAGTTCGTCAGTTCGTCTTCGCAGTCTTTGCCGGCTCACGCCGGCCACGGATGACTGATGCCCAGGGTCTCCTCCGACGAAACCTCCAGCGGCCCCACCGGGTGGCGGGTGAGTG
>JBBRHS010000212.1:0-5333 GCA_038222385.1 Acidimicrobiia bacterium | reverse complement strand
CGTCTGATCAGGCGTCGCGCCGTTTCGGGGCGGTCGTCTTCTGCAGGAGCCCGACCTCGCGTTCGAAGTCGGCCACGTCTTCGAAGCCCTTGTAGACCGACGCGAAGCGCACGTAGGAGACGGGATCGAGCGTGCGGAGCCGTTCGAGGACCGCGAATCCCACCTGGTCGGCCCCGACCTCCGCCCCGATGGCCCGGAGACCCTCCTCGACCTCGACCGCGACCGCTTCGATCGTCGCCGCGTCGACCGGCCGGTTGACCGCGGCCTGGGAGATCCCCGCCACGACCTTGGCCCGGTCGAACGGCTCCTTCTGGCCCGAACGCTTCACCACGAGCAGCGGGACCTCGTCGAACCGCTCGTAGGTCGTGTAGCGCCGACCGCAGGCCAGGCACTCCCGACGCCGCCGGATCGCGACGCCTTCGTCGGTGAGGCGCGAGTCCACGACCTTGTCGTCGACCTCGTGGCAGTACGGGCACCGCATGCCCTCACTGTATTGGAGGCCCATCGGGAACTCAGCCGCGGTACTCGACGACCTCACCGGGTCGCAGCGCCACGTCGCCCCGGTCACGGGCCAGCGCGTCGACGATGGGGCGCGGATCGGACCCCGGGGCGATGCGTTCCGCGATCGACCAGAGCGAGTCGCCGGGCTGCACGACGAATGAAACCGGTTGCGAGGCGGGCGGACGCTCGGGGGTCACGAGGGGTGAACCCCCGAACGTTGCGCCCACCTTCCCCACCGCCACCAGGATCCCGAGCACCACCACGACGGCGAGAACGCGCCGGCGCAGGTGGGTGGCCCGGGTGGTGCGGGGAGAGCACCGGACGGCGGCGCGGGGCTCGCCGACCAGCGCGAGACGCGGCCGTGCGGGGGCACGACCGATCTCGATCTCGCGGAGCTCCTCGAGCTCCTCGTACTCTTCGAATTCGTACCGGGGATGCATCAACGCGGCCATGGGGAGGTGCTCCTTCGAGATCCGGAGGGAAGCTCCGGGGTCGTGTTCGCAGTGGACCACGAGGGTGGGACAGCAACGCCGAGGTGGGGGGACGTCGGCGGGAGTCAAACGTGTGTTCGCCACGACAGAACCACGAACGCCCGTTCGAGTCAAGGGAATTCACGAACAGGTGTTTGTACCGAACGCCTGATCGTGTTACCGTCCCCCGAACTGCCCAGGAGGTACGGCACATGGCCCCCACGCGATCCACTTCCCGCACATCCGTCGCACCGACATCTGCGGCAACGGCCAAGGCCCGCCGGGCCAAGCGGGCCGAGGCTCCGGAGCTCGCCGCCCTCACCGGCCGCCAGCGTCAGGTCCTGGAGTTCGTCGACACCGAGGTCCGTCGGCGGGGCTACCCGCCGAGCGTGCGCGAGATCGGCGAGGCGATCGGGCTCTCGTCGAGCTCCACGGTCCACGCGCACCTCGCCGCACTCGAGTCGAAGGGGTACCTGCGCCGCGACCCCACCAAGCCCCGCGCCATCGAGGTGTGCTTCGACCCCGAGTCCGGCGCCACCGTGGATCGACGCCCCGTGCGCCACGTCCCGCTCGTCGGCGACGTCGCCGCCGGTACCGGTGTGCTCGCCGCGGAGAACATCGAGGAGACGTTCCCGCTCCCGGAAGACTTCACCGGCGACGGTCAGCTGTTCATGCTGCGGGTCCGCGGCGACTCCATGGTCGAGGCCGGCATCCTCGACCGTGACTACGTGGTGGTTCGCCAGCAGGACTCCGCCGATCCGGGCGACGTGGTCGTGGCCGGCATCCCCGGCGACGAGGCAACCGTGAAGACCTTCCTGCGCCGCAAGGGCAAGATCGTGCTCCGGCCCGAGAACCCGGCCCTCGACGAGATGATCTTCGACCCGTCGGAGGTCTCGGTCTACGGCAAGGTCGTCACGGTCATGCGCCGGCTGTGAGCGCGATCCCCGCGCGCATCAAACTGGTGACCCTCGGCGGCGCCGATCCCGACGGTCATCCGTGGGAGGTCGCCCGCAACCCCGGGTTCCCCCTCGACGAACACGGCCACGTCACGCTGCCCTGACGTTCCTCGAGTCGGCCGGCCTCGAATCGGGATCAGCGGCGGACGGCCACCACGACCGCCTCGGCCTCCGAGACGAGCATCTCGGTCGCGACGAGATGGGGATGGTGCAACCAGGCATCTCGCGCGGAGTCGCTAGCGCGGGCCAGGCCCGTGTAATCGTCGAGCACAATCATCCCGCCCGTCGCAAGCATCGCGACGGTCGCGTCGACCTCTTCGAGCTTCGGCACCACGGTGTCGCAGAACAAGAGGTCGAACGGCGCGAGGGCGGCCAGCTCCGACCAGTCGCCGGCGATCACCGTCACGTTGCCGAGGTCGCCGAACAGCTCGGCGCTGCGGCGGGCGAGCACGCCGTCGCGTTCGACCGTGACCAGTTCGGTGTCGGGTTCGAGCGCGCTCGCGATCCACGCCGCGCCCACACCGGATCCGGTTCCGAGCTCGCCGATGCGCCCCCGTCGGACCTGGGCCGCGAGCACGTGCAGGAGCCTTCCGGTTCCCGGGCTGCACGACTGCTCGAAGCCGGCCCGGTCGGCGAGGGCCAGGGCCTCGCGCACGAGGGGCGGCACATCGTCGCCGCTCACCGACGCTTCGTTCACGGGGTCGTCGTACCGATCCCGAGGAACTGCGCCAGCACCGCGTGACAACCCTCCACCGCCTCCCGGGTGACGAACTCACCCTGGGTGTGGGCGATCTCGGGATCGCCGGATCCGAAGTTGAGCGCAGGGATCCCGTGGGCGGCGAAACGGGCCACGTCGGTCCACCCCAGTTTGGGCCGGACCGCGAGGTCGAGAGTGCCGATGAACTCCGCGACGAGAGGGTTCATGAGGTTCGGTGGTGCGGCCGGCGAGGCGTTGAGCACGGTGATCCGGTCGGCGCCGGCGAGGAGGACCTCGGTCTGCTCTCGGGCCTCCTCGATCGACCAGCGCGGCGCGAACCGCCGGTTCACCACGATCGCGCACGAGTCGGGCACGACGTTGTTCGCGATTCCTCCCTCGATGCGCACGACCTGCAACGACTCGCGAAACTCGAGGCCGTCGACTACGACGAGCTGCTCCTCGACGGGCCGCGCCTCGTGGGCGGCGAGACGGCTCAGCACGTCGGCCGCCCGGTGGATCGCGTTCTCCCCCATCCACGGCCGCGCCGAATGCGCCCGGGTGCCGTCGAACTCGGCCCGGACGTGCAGCGTGCCCTGACACCCGGCCTCGACCCATCCGCCGGTCGGTTCGAGGAGGATCGCGAGGTCGCCGGCCACGAGCTCGGGCCGGTCGCGGAACAAGGTGCGCAGGCCGTTGAACTCCTCGGCCACCTCCTCGGCCTCGTAGAACACGAGTGACACGTCGAAGCGGGCGTCGGCTGCGTGCTCGGCCAACGCGAGGAGTACCGCGATTCCCCCCTTCATGTCGGCGCTGCCGAGACCGTGCAGCGTGTCGCCCTCGACGCGGGGCGTTGCGTTCCCGTTCGCCGGGACGGTGTCGAGGTGACCGCCGAGCACGATCCGGCGTTCGTGGCCCGATTCGGTGCGGGCGACGACGTTGTCGCCGATCCGGGTGACCACGAGGCCGGGTGCGGTAGCTCGCAAGCGGACTTCGACGAGATCGGCGATCTCGGTCTCGTGGTGGCTCTCCGACGGCACCCCCACGAGCTCGGCCGCGAGCGCGAACACGTCGGTCGACGTGGAGGTCGGGGCGGGGGTCATGTGGCCGCGCCGTGCTCCCGCAGCACGTCGTTGAGCTTCGCCTTGTCGTGCCGTTCGCCTTCGGTGAGTCGTTTGACCACCAGGACGCACGCCAAGCCGTACTCACCACCCGGGAACGCGCGCGGCCGCGTCGCCGACACGGCGACGCACCAGTCGGGCACCGCGCCCCGGCCGAGCTCTGCGCCTGTCTCGGCGTCGATCACCGGGATCGAGCCGGTGAGGATGCACCCCGCACCGAGCACGACGCCGTTCCCGACGGTGGCGCCCTCGGCGACGATGCACCGCGACCCGATCACGGTGTCGTCGCCGATCATCACCGGCGCCGCGTTCGGCGGTTCGAGCACCCCGCCGATGCCGACCCCACCTGACAGGTGGACCCGCTCACCGATCTGTGCACACGATCCGACCGTCGCCCAGGTATCGACCATGGTGTCGGCGCCCACCCGCGCGCCGATGTTGGTGTAGCTCGGCATCAGGATCACACCCGGCGCGAGGTACGCACCCCAGCGGGCCGACGCGCCGGGCACGACCCGCACCCCTGCGCCCTCGTAGTCGTGCTTGAGGGGGATCTTGTCCCGGTACTCGAACGGCCCGAGCTCCTCGACCGTCATCGACGTGAGTCGGAACAGCAGGAGGATCGCCTGCTTCAGCCACTGCTGGACGACCACCTCACCGCCGCTCAGCTCGGCGACCCGGGCTTCACCGGTGTCGAGGAGGTCGATGGCGGCGCGCACCGCGGCTTCGGCTTCGGCCCTCGGCATCACGGCGTCGAGGTCGTCGCGACCCTCCCAGAGAGCCGTGATGGTCTGCTCGAGATCACTCATGGCGCTGACCTTACCGAGGTCCGGGGTGCTCCCGACCGGTCGGGTCGGCGCCGGCCGGCTACGACGCGCGCGCGGCCGACGCGTCGATGCGCTCCACCAACAGCTCGAGCCGTTCGAGCGGTTGGGTCAGCGAGAGCCGGACGTGGTCGGCCCCGGCCGGGCCGTAGAGGTCTCCGGGCGCGACCAGGGTGCCGGCATCGGCGAAGCGGGCCGCGAGCTCCCAGCCGTCGTCCATGCCCGCGTCGCCGCGCAACCACAGGTAGAAGGTGGACGGACCGCCGTCGTGGACGAAGCCGTGCGCGCCGAGCGCGCCGAGCACCAGGGCCCGGCGCTCGGCGTAGCGGGACCGCTGCACATCGACGTGGGTGTCGTCGCCGAGTGCCGCGGTCGCCGCGGCCTGCACCGGCGCGGCGACCATGAGCCCGGCGTGCTTGCGCACCTCACCGAGGTAACGCACGAGGTCGGGATCGCCGGCCACGAACCCGGCGCGCAGGCCCGCCATGTTCGACCGCTTGGAGAGCGAGTGGACCGCGAGCACGCCGTCGAGACCCGACTGGAGCACCGTGGTCGGATCGGCCGGTGTGCCGTCGGCGTTCGCAGTGAACTCGGCGTAGCACTCGTCGCCCGCGACGACGATGCCGCGCTCCCGAGCCCACGCGACCACCGAGGCGACCCGTTCCGCGCCCATCGACGCGCCGGTCGGGTTGCCCGGGTCGTTGAGCCACAGCAGCAGGGCGCGATCGGCGTCGTCGGGCGCGACGCGATCGAGGTCGGGATGCCAGTCG
>JBBRHS010000211.1:0-5345 GCA_038222385.1 Acidimicrobiia bacterium | reverse complement strand
GCACCCCGAGCACATCCGCGCGGGACGCTTCGGCGACTGGCTCGAGAACAACGTCGACTGGGCCCTCTCGCGTGACCGCTTCTGGGGCACTCCCATCCCGGTCTGGCGCTGCACCGGCTGCGGCCACGACGTGTGCTTCGGTTCGGTGGCCGATCTCGGTGCGGCCGCGGGGAGGGATCTCTCCGAGCTCGATCTCCACCGCCCGTTCGTCGACGACATCCGCATCGACTGCGCCGCGTGCGGCGGGGCGTCGTACCGCGTCGAACCGGTGCTCGACGCCTGGTTCGATTCCGGCTCGATGCCCGCCGCGCAGTTGCACTACCCGTTCGAGGCGAGCGACGAGTTCGCGACCCGCTTCCCGGCCGACTTCATCTGCGAGGCCATCGACCAGACCCGCGGGTGGTTCTACTCGCTGCTCGCGGTGAACACGCTCGTCTTCGGGCGCTCGCCCTACCGCAACGTGGTGTGCCTCGGCCTCATCGTGTCGGCCGACGGCCAGAAGATGTCGAAATCGAAGGGGAACGTGATCGACCCGTGGTCGATCATCGACACCCGGGGTGCCGACGCCCTCCGCTGGTACTTGTTCTCGGCCGGTTCACCGTGGAGCACCCGACGCGTCTCCGAAGAGGGCATCGACGAGGCCACCCGTCGGTTCCTGCTCACGTTGTGGAACACCTATTCGTTCTTCGTGACCTACGCGCAGCTCGACGGGTGGGAGCCGGGCGCCACCCCCGACGCCGCGCCGGTCCACGCCATGGATCGGTGGGCCCGGTCGCGACTCACCACCACCGTCGACGAGGTGACCGACGCGCTCGAAGACTTCGACGTGCTGCGCGCCGCGCAGGCACTCGAACACTTCGTCGACGAGCTGTCGAACTGGTACGTCCGCCGGTCACGGCCACGGTTCTGGAAGGCGGCCGACCCTCTCGCCCACGCGACGCTGCACCACTGCCTCGTCACCGTGGCCCAACTCCTCGCTCCGTTCTGTCCGTTCATCGCCGACGAGATGTGGACCAACCTCACCGGCTCCCCGGAGTCGGTGCACCTGAGCGACTGGCCATCGGTCGACGACACCATCCGAGACGCCGAGCTCGAGCGCCAGATGTCGGTGGCGCGCGACGTCGTCTCGCTCGGCCGGGCCGCTCGGGTCGAGTCGAAGATCGAGACCCGCCAACCCCTCCCCCGCGCCCTCGTGCTCCTGCCCTCGGGCGTGACCATCGACGGGCCGGTCGTCGCCGAGATCGCCGACGAGCTGAACGTGAAGGCCCTCGAACCGGTGACGAGCCTCGAGGGTCTCCTCGACTACACCGTGGTGCCGAACTTCCGCGCCCTCGGTGCGCGCCTGCGCGACCGGATGCCCGCGGTGAAGGCCGCGCTCGGCGACGTCGACGGCGCCACCGTGCAACGTTCCCTCGACGAGCACGGCGTGTTCGTGCTCGAGCTCGACGGCGACCCCGTCGAGCTGGGTCCCGAAGACGTCGAGGTCCGCGCCCAACAGCACGAAGAGCTCGCGCTCGCGCGCGATGGCGCGATCGCCGTCGCGCTCGACCTCCGGCTCGACGACGCGCTGCGCCGCGAAGGCACCGCTCGCAAGCTCGTGCGGGCCCTCAACGATCACCGCAAGGCGACAGGGCTCGAGATCGCCGACCGCATCCGCGTCGAGCTCGCCACCGACGGCACCGTGCTCGACGCTCTCATCGAGCACCGCGACTGGATCGCGGGCGAGATCCTCGCGGTCGAGGTGACGGTCGACGCGCTCGGCGACGGCGTCCCGGCCGGCGAGATCGTCGAGATCGACGGCACCCCCGTCGGCGTCCGCATCGAGAAGGCGTGACAACTGGTCGAATCCGCTGCGCCGGCTCGACCGCTCACCGGTTCACGCACTCTTCGCCGTGTCCGCCGGCTCCGCTTCTTCTCCTACCTCCGGCGTTTGAAGACGTTGCCGAAGCGGCCGTCGGGGTCTTCGTCGAGGCTGACCTCGGCGTCGTCGGGGCGGGGGCCCAAGGGGCTGTCGTCGCGCACCGCCTCTCGCAACGACGCGAAGAACGCGTCGTCGTCGAGCACCTCGGCTTGGATCGGCTGCGCAGTCGGCGGAGCCGAAGCGAACGGTGGCGCCTTGTCGAGTTCGATCGTCCGTTCCCCTTCCGGCGGTGAAGGCGGAACCGACGCCCCGCCCGGTTGCTGTGCGCCAGCCGGGGGGGCCTCGACCCGTCCGACCGGAGGCACCGGAGTGAACGGCGGTGCCGAGGCGACCGGCGGAACGGGTGCGGGAGCCGGGGGCTGGGGCTGCGAAGCGGCCGCGGGCGTGAACTGCGCAGCAGCCGGGCGCGGCGCCGGCGCGACCGGCGACGACCCCACCGGTCCGGGAGTCCCCGGCCCCGACGGAGGCGCGGCCGGCGGAGTCAACGGGGCCTTGGGCGCCGACGGAGCGGCGTTCGAGTTGTTGGCCGCCGGGTTGTTGGCCGCCGGGTTGTTGGCGGGGATGTCGACCTCGTGGAGGCGCGGACGGGGCGCGTCGACCACCGGCGGACGGGTCGCCAGCGTGTCGAGATCTCGCTCGATCGCGGAGCGCAGCCGGGCGCGGTAATCGTTGGCGAAGCGTTCGAGCTGCTCGACGTCGGCGAGGAGCGCTTCGCGTCGGGCACCGAGATCGAGCACCTCGGCCTCGAGCCGCTGGCGTTCGCCCTCGGCGACGCGGCGAGCGTTCGCCTCGGCCTCGCTCACCACCCGGCGGGCGTGGGTGTCGGCCTCTTCGGTGATCCGCCGCGCTTCGGTCTGGGCTTCGGCGACAGCTTCATCGGCGGTGCGCTGGGCGAGCACGAGTGTCCGACGGAGCATGTCCTCGGTCTCGCGGCTCGCCGGCTCGGCCTGGGCGGCCTGCGCGCTCTGGACCTGGAGCGCGTCGGTCCGCTCGGCGAGCTGACGCACCCGCTCGTTCTGGGATTCGATCGTGGCGGCGGCGCGTTCGAGCAGGTCGTCGACGTCGTCGCGGTGATAGCCCTTCCACTCCGTGCGGAAGTCGATCTCTCGCAGTTCCCGGGGGGTCACGTCCATGACGACCATGCTAACGGCGTGATCACCGGCCGGGGAGGCAATCCCGAGGCTCTGGTCCCGGTTTGTCTCAGATGCCCCCGCATCCGAGGACGACACCGCGCGTACACCGAACGGGGCTCAACAGAGAACCGTGCGGATGATCTGGATCCCGAGGAAGAGCACGAGGAAGGACACGTCGAACATGCCCATCGGCGGGATCATGCGTCGGAGCGGCCCGAGGACCGGCTCCGTGAGCTGGATCAGGACGTTCCCGATCGACGCCCAGATCGTGCCGGGCTGGATCGGGAACCACGACAGGATCGCGCGCCCGAAGAGCACGACCATGTAGACGAGCAGGAGTTGGCACAGGAGATACCTCACGCGAGCGACATCATGCGTCGGTGGGGTTCAGGTGCGGTACAGACCGCGAGCCTGCAACCGTTCCTTCTCCTCTTGGGAGACCTCGACGTTGCTGGGCGTGAGTAGGAACACCTGGTCGGCCACCCGCTGCATCGAACCGCCGACCGCGTATGCGAGCCCGCTCGAGAAATCGATGAGTCGACGCTGGAGGTCACGGCCGAGGCCCTGCAGGTTCAGGATCACCGGCTGGTTGGCCTTCAGGCGGTCGCCGACCTCCTGCGCGTCGTTGAAACCCTCGGGCTCGACCACGTGGACGCGCGACGGGCTCGTCGCGATGGCGCGGATCGATCCCGTGCGGGGGAGGTCTTCGCGCTCGCGCGCCGACTCCCGGGGAACGGCCCGGACGGTCGGGGCCGGATCGACGACGCGCGGGTCGACCGCCACCGCGGTGTCGCCCACCGGCTCGACGCGTCGCGAATGCACCGGCGCGTGGGCAGCCGGTTCATCGTCTTCGTACGCTTCGTAGCCGTCGTAGTCGTACTCGTAGCCCTCAGGATCGTCCTGGAGGCCGAGGTACACCATCGTCCGGCGCCACATGGAGGCCATGTCGCTCCTTCCTCATCGGCAGACTATCGCCGGGACCACCCGAAGTGGCGGCTATGCGGCCGTCACACCACCGGCGGTCGGGCACCGAAGATCGCCCGGCCGACCCGCACGATGGTGGCGCCCTCCTCGATCGCGATCTCGAAGTCGCCGCTCATCCCCATCGACAGCTCAGCGAGCTCGAGTCGAGTCGCGAGTCCGCGCAGCGCCGCGAACCACGGTCGGGGATCCTCGCCGGCCGGCGGCACCGTCATCAGGCCCGTGACCTGCAGATCGAGCGCCCGGAGGGCACCGACGACGTCGGCCGCGTCGTCGGGATCGCAGCCGCCCTTCTGCGACTCGCGGGCCACGTTCACCTGCACCAACACCCGGGCGCCGGGTGCCCGCCGGGCGATCGCGACCCCGAGCTCCGCCCGATCGACGGTGTGCCACAACGTCACTCTCGGCGCGAGCCCAACCACCTTGTTGCGTTGCAGTCGACCGAAGAAGTGCCACCGGGGCGCGGGCACGACGCCGTCGAGCTCGGCCGCCTTGGCGACGAGGTCCTGGGCCCGATTCTCTCCGTAGTCGACGAGCCCTGCGCCAAGCGTCGCCGAGAGCACCGACGCCGACACCGTCTTGCTCGCGCCGACGAGGAGCACCGACGCCGGATCCCGACCGGCCCTCGTGGCGGCAGCTGCCACCTGCTCGCGAACCGCCGCCAAGTTGTCGACGACGCCCGCAGGCCTCATGTCAGCACCGCGACGACGGCCTGCCGGCCGGTGGTGCCGTCACGTCGGTACGAGAAATGATCGGGTGACGCGGCGGTGCACACGTCGACGTCGTCGAGCGCGTCGACACCGACGAGCTCGAGCGACCGTCGCACCGCGGCCGGGACGTCGAGCGCGGGCGCGCCGTCGGTCGTGTGCGATGCGACGTCGCCGCCGAACCGGTCGGTCAGCTTCACGAGGAGATCGGGCCCGAACTGGTACCGCGCCGGGTGGATGCACGGACCGAGCACGGCCCGCACCGGTCCGGTCCCCGCGGCACGCAGCGCGCGCACAGCCGCTTCGATGACTCCTGCCTCGAGTCCGGGCCAGCCCGCGTGCACCACCGCGAGCGCAGAGTCGTTCGCGAGCGCGATCGGCGCGCAGTCGGCCGTGAGCACGACGAGCGGCCGCCCGATGACGCTCGTCACCGAGGCGTCGGCCTCCGGCGGGTCGCCCGGGGTTCCCCCGGCCACAGCAGTCCCGTGGACCTGGCGCAGCCAGATCCAGTCCCCCGGCTCGGGCGGCACCGCGGCCGCTTCTCCGGCGAGCCCGGCGGCGAGGGCGAGGCGGTTGGCCACGACCCGACCGGGGTCGTCGCCC
>JBBRHS010000210.1:0-5354 GCA_038222385.1 Acidimicrobiia bacterium | reverse complement strand
CGACTTCGAGCTCGATCCGGCGGAGGAGTACACGCTCGCGAGCGCGTTCAACAACGTGTGGTGGACGGTGCGCATGCACAACGACCAGGCGACCCGCGCCAACATCGCCGCGCAGAACGCGCTCGTCGACGATGCGATCGGTCGTGTCGTCGATGCACTCGACAGCGAAGGACTCGCCGAGGAGACGCTGGTGATCATGACGACGGATCAGGGAAACCCTTACGGGCAGCGTGGCCTGTGGGGCCATCCCCAGTGGACCGATCCTCCGTTCATGCACGATGTGACGTTCAACGTCCCTCTCATCGTGCGCCGCCCCGCTGTCGTGCAGGCCAATCGAGTCGTCGACGACCTCGTGTCGCACTACGACCTCTTCCCCACGATCCTCGACCACGTCGGCCTCTCCGGCGTCGCCATCGATGGATCACCCGGCCGCAGCTTCGCGCCCGTGCTCATGGGTGAACCGGTCGTTGGTGCACGCGACGCGGTGTTCTTCGAGGCTGAGACGGCTCGCTCGATCCGTACCCGGGAGTACCTCTACACAGCCCACCTCCCCGGCACCGGGGAGCCTGAGCTCTACGACCTGATCGCGGACCCCGAACAGTGGGCCAACGTCGCCAACGAGCCGGCGCGTGCCGCCACCGTCGCCCGGCTCGATGGTCACTTGTCGGCGTTCTTCGCCGAACACGCTGACGAGCGCTACGACCTCTGGAACGGCGGCACCGGTCAAGCCATGGTGTCGCGGTACCTGGTCTTCAAGGAACGATACGGTCCCGACTGGGAGGTCACGATGGACGTCGGACCGACCTACCAAGGGCGCGATTGACCCGCGAGCCGAGCTCGAGTGTCTCCCGGCCGCCGTGCTCGGGCTGCTCCGGGACCAGTCCCAGGACCTCCGGTCTGACGGAGGACTCGGGTGCGCTCGCGAGCGCCCATCATGTGCACGCTGATGCTCCACGTGATCGTGCAAGGATATCGTGACATGACCTGATCGTATGATAGATTCGTCAGATAATGACGAAGCGCAGAGCTCGACCCGAGTCCGGTGTGAGCGTCCCGCTGTCGGTGGTGAAGGCCGAGCTCTTCAAGGCGCTCGCCAACCCGGCACGGGTCCGAGTGCTCGAGCTGCTCTCCGAGGGCGAGCGGTCCGTGGGGGAGATGCAGCCGGAGGTGGGCATCGAGCTCTCGCACCTGTCGCAACAGCTCGGGGTGCTCCGGCGCGCCGGCTTGGTGCTGGCCCGCAAGGAAGGCGCATTGGTCATCTATTCGATCAAGGACCCGCTGGTCGTCGAGCTCCTGCAGGTCGCGAAGCGATTGCTCCGGAACTCGTTCATCGAGACCAATGAGATGCTCGCGGGCATCACCCGCGAGCTCACGCCTTGAGCTCGAGCACGCATCCTCTTTCCGGCCCAGCTGCGGAGCAGCCGACGTCGGCCCGACGGTTCCTTCGCGACGTCGGCCAGTTGGCACGGAGATTGCTGCCGCGCCGGTCCGACTACGCAGGGGCGCGGCGCTCGTGGCGGCAGGACGTCGTTGCCGGATTCACCGTTGGAGTCGTCGCGCTGCCACTCGCACTCGCGTTCGGCATCGCGTCGGGGCTGGGCGCTCGAGCCGGTCTCATCACTGCCATCGTCGCGGGCTTGATCGCTGCAGTCTTCGGAGGCTCGAACGTTGCGGTCTCGGGACCCACCGGCGCGATGGCGGTCGTCCTCGTACCGATCGTCGCCGCGCACGGCGCGGGCATCGTTGTCGTCGTCGGTGCGCTCGCCGGCCTGTTGATCGTCGTCGGGGCGATCTGTCGAATCGGGCGGATCCTCGCGTTCGTGCCGTGGCCGGTGATCGAAGGCTTCACGGTCGGCATCGCTGTCATCATCTTCCTCCAGCAGGTTCCCAACGCGCTCGGCGTCGCGAAGCCTGCGGGCACGAACAACGCGGTCGTTGCGGGTCGAGCCGTCTGGACGGCGCTGGCCGGGAGCGGGACCGTGGCAGCACTTGGTGTCGTCCTCGTGGTCGTTGTTCTGATGGTGATCCTGCCCCGGTTGCATCGCGCGCTCCCGGCCTCACTCCTCGCGGTCGCGGCCGCGACGATCGGTGCCCAGCTCTTCGGTCTGCGGGTGGCGCGGATCGGAACGCTGCCGGCGTCGTTGCCGTTGCCGAGCCTGCCGCACGTTCCGACGTCGGATCTCGGCAGTCTCTTCGGTCCGGCGTTGGCGATCGCGCTGCTCGCCGCGATCGAGAGCCTGCTCTCGGCGAAGGTCGCCGATGGGATGTCTGACGCGCCACGCCACGATCCCGATCGAGAGCTGTTCGGTCAAGGTCTCGCGAACATCGGTGCATCGCTCTTCGGGGGAATGCCGGCTACGGGTGCGATCGCCCGCACTGCCGTGAACGTCCGTGCCGGCGCACGCACCCGCGTGGCGGCGATGGTGCATTCCGGTGTCTTGTTGCTCGTCGTGTTCCTGGCGGGAGGGCTGGTGGCGCGCATTCCACTCGCAGCCTTGGCGGGGGTATTGATGGTGACTGCGGTCCGGATGGTCGAGCCGCACAACGTTCGGGCTGTGATGGGTGCGACCCGCGGAGACGCGCTCGTTCTCTGCGTGACGGCGATCGTGACGGTTGCCTTCGATCTGATCTTGGCGATCGAGATCGGTGTCGCGGTCGCGGCCGGGCTCGCCCTGGTCTCGGTCGCCCGCGCCGCGAGCGTCGAACCCGAAGCCATCGAGACCGAGGTCGACGCCGACGTCGAACACGAGCTGCTGCACCAGCACATTGCTGTCTACCGGATCGGCGGCGCGGTCTTCTTCGGTGCTGCTCAGCGGTTCCTGACCGAGCTGACTGCGGTGAGCGACATCAAGGTGGTCATCATCCGGTGCAGTGGCGTTGAGGTCATCGACGCCACTGGCGCGCACGCGCTGAACGAGACCATCGCCGAGCTCGAAGGTCGCGGTGTGACGGTGCTCCTGAAGGGTGTGCGACCGGAACACCGACAGGCTCTGGCCTCTGCGGGCGCGATCGACCGGTTGGCGTCCGAGCACCACCAATTCGACACCCTCGATGCGGCCATCGCCCATGCGCGGATGCATGTACAACGCGAGCTGCCGGCCGCCTGATCCACGAATCAGACCGGTCGTGGCTGAGCGTCGAACTTCAGATCAGTGAGGACGCGAAGTCGGAATCGACCGCGGTCCGTGGGTCCCCGCCTCGATGTGATCGCGCCGGGGTTCCGGGGACCTTCGCCTCTGGGTCCGCCGGGCCGGTTCGTGGGAGC
Source organism: Acidimicrobiia bacterium (assembly GCA_038222385.1). GTDB lineage: Bacteria > Actinomycetota > Acidimicrobiia > IMCC26256 > JANYLB01 > JANYLB01. The sequence goes on along the minus strand of JBBRHS010000210.1, from coordinate 2,089 downwards.
GTCGCCCCCATGATGCGTGCGTTGGTGCTCCCCGGCTGGCAGGAACGACCCGAGCTGCGCGAGGTGCCCGTGCCGGAACCCGGACCCGGCGAGGTCCTGGTCAAGGTGGCCGGAGCGGGGGCGTGCCACAGCGACCTCCACCTGATGGACTTCCCGCCGGGACTGATGCCGTTCGACCCGCCGTTCGTCCTCGGGCACGAGAACACCGGCTGGGTGGAGGCGCACGGCCCGGGTTCGACCGGGCTCGAGATCGGCGAGCCGGTGGCGGTGTACGGCCCGTGGGGGTGCGGGACCTGCCGGAGCTGCCGGCTCAGCGCCGAGAACTACTGCGAGCACGCGGCCGAGCTCCCGGGGATGGCGCCCGGGATCGGCTACGACGGCGGGATGGCGGCCTACGTACGGGTGCCCCGAAGACAGCTGGTCTCGCTCGGAGACCTCGACCCGGTCGAGGCCGCGCCCCTGACCGACGCCGGGCTGACTCCGTACCACGCGATCAAGCGCTCGCTGCCGGTCCTCGTTCCCGGATCGACCGTGGTCGTCATCGGCGCCGGCGGCCTCGGCCACGTCGCGATCCAGATCCTGCGCGCGCTCACGCCGTCACGGATCGTCGTCATCGACACGGCTCCGGCGAAGCTCGCGCAGGCGCTCGAGCTCGGTGCCGACGAGGCGATCCTCCCCGCCGACGACGCACTCGCTCGGGTCCGCGCTACGACCCGTGGCCTCGGCGCCGAGCTCGTGCTCGACCTCGTCGGATCCGACGACACCCTGGCCGCGGCGGTGCAGCTGGCGCGGGTGGGCGGCGACCTGACGGTCGTCGGCATCGCGGGTGGGACGTTGCCCTTCTCCTTCTTCGGCGTCCCGTACGAGTGCTCCGTCGCGAGCACGTACTGGGGCACCTCGGTGGAGCTGGAGGAGGTCCTCGCGCTGGCCCGCACCGGCGCCCTGCACGTGAAGGTCGAGCGGTTCGCGCTGGAGGATGCACTCGACGCCTACGAGCGCCTGCGGGCCGGTTCCATCGAGGGCCGCGCGGTGATCACGCCGAACGGGTGACGGGTGGTCCCGGCCTCGCCACCGCGTCGCCGTTCGACGGCACCCGGCAGGAGCTCGACGCGCTGACGGAGCACGTCGGGGGCTGAGCTCAGGGCGATCACCACCCGCTGGCCGGCGGGTCACTCCACGACGCGGAGCGTCGACGGGATGTCCATCGTCCGCAGCTTCCTGATGGTGAACAGCGGAGCGACGGTGACCGCGACGACACCGAGGAGCACGGCGGTCGCCCATGTGCGCGACGAGACCGCCGTCACGATCCCGAGATCCGGGAAGGTCTGGGGCAGCAGACCGGTCACCAACCAGTCCAGCAGGAGCCAGCCCACACCGAGGCCCACCGCGGTGCCGAGGATCCCGATGGCGAGGCTCTCGACGACCTCCATCCGGAGCACGGAACGCACCGGGAGGCCGAAGGCGAACATCGTCGCCTCTTCACGGGCGCGCTCGTCGGCGTTGATGCTCGCGGTGTTGAACGCGATCAGGAGGGCGAGGAGCAGGACCGCGCCCTCGACCACGGTCAGGATGTCGAGCGCGCTGCGGAGCTCCTCCCGGATGGTGTCGGTGTAGGCGGAGACGAGCTGAACGGAGGCGACACCGGGCATGCCGAACAACGACCGTTTCACGGCGTCGGCGCTCTGCCCCCGTGCCGGTTCCACGATGACGGTGTTGGTGATGCCCTCGAGGTTCATCAACCCGGCTGCACCTCGATCCATGAACGCGATCGCACGGATCGGGATCGGGTTCACCCCCATGACCTCGACGGGGTCGTCGACCAGCTCGTACGAGCTCAAGCCGTTGCGCCTCGGATGACGGAGCACGACACGGTCGCCGGGTTCGACACCCAGCGCCGACGCCGCGGTCGAGCTCAGCACGATGCCGGGTCCCCGCGTCTCGACCCGCTGCTCGTCGGCGAGCAGCACCGGGTTGCCCGTCGACAGCGCACGGGCGATCGCGACCCTCTGTTGTTCTCCGCCGGAGAGCTGGTGGGGGAAGTGGTGGAGCCGGTCGCGTAGGCCGACCTCGTCGAGCCTGCGTTCGGCTC
>JBBRHS010000209.1:0-5365 GCA_038222385.1 Acidimicrobiia bacterium | reverse complement strand
GCGTTGAAGCCCAGTTGGTACGGCGACTGCCTCCCGTCGCGCGACTTCCCGATGCTGATCGACCTCTACCTCCAGGGTCGCCTCGACCTCGACCGGTTCGTCACCGAGACGATCTCGCTCGACGACGTCGAGGAGGCGTTCGACAAGATGGAGCGCGGCGAGGTCCTGCGCTCCGTGGTGACGATCTGATGGGAGAGGGCTAGATGGCAACGAATCGCGTCGACCACGTCGTCACCCGCGGGATCTTCTCCATCGACGGGGAAGACTTCGAGGTCGACAACAACATCTGGATCGTCGGCGACGACGACGCCTGCTTCGTGATCGACGCCGCCCACGAGGTCGACCCGATCGTCGAGGGCGTCGGCAACCGCCAGGCACTCATGATCCTCTGCACCCACGGCCACAACGACCACATCAACGCGGCCGTCGGCCTCGCCGACGCGCTGCACGCGCCGATCGCACTCCACCCGGCCGACCGGATGCTCTGGGACGCGATCCATCCCCGTCGAGCACCCGACGTCGACCTCGAGGACCGCGGCGCGATCGAGTACGAGGATCTGACGCTGCGGACGCTGCACACGCCGGGCCACTCCCCCGGAGGGATCAGCTTCCACGACGCCGCGAACAAGCGGGTGTTCGCGGGCGACACACTGTTCAAGGGCGGGCCGGGTGCCACGGGCCGGTCGTTCTCCGACTTCCCGACGATCATCGAGTCGATCCGCACCCGCCTGCTCACGCTCCCATCCGAGACCATCGTGTACACCGGGCACGGCGACACCACCCGCATCGGCGACGAAGCCCCCCACCTCGACGAGTGGATCACCCGCGGCAGCTGACCCACCGAGGGGCGGCCACCTCCCACCCCCCCACCCCCCGTCCCCCCGCCGAGTTGGGCGCGTTCTGGTCGCATGAGGACCGAAACGCGCCGAACTCAACGGGGTTCGGGGCGGGGTTCGGGGCGGGTGAGAGTGGTCTCGACGGTCGTGCGATCGTCGGGGGTGACGGGATCGCCCGAGTAGAGCTCGCGGTCGAGGATCGACGCGGCGCGGACCAGTGCGGGATCGGCGAGGGCGCCGGCGAGGGCGCCGGCGAACTCGGGGACGGTCTCCGACGGCCGACGCGGTCGACCACGGGCCGCGCCGAAGGCCTCGAACCGCTCGAGTTGGATCGCACCCCACGGACGGGCGAGCGCGGCGCGGCGGCGGGCACGGCGGCGGACGAGCGCGCGCCCGACTGTGACCCCGGCGAGGACGAACAACCCGGTGACCGCCGCCGCGGGGAGCCACGCCGGGACCTCGGGAAGTCGCGCCGAGAGGTACGCGAGCGCGCCGGCGCCGGCCGCGTCGCCGGAGGAGTCGCCCGCCAGGGGTACCGGTGCCGTGGGGTCGAAGCCCTGCCACCCGACTCCTGGGAAGTAGACCTCGGCCCAGGCGTGGGCGTCGTCGGCGCGCACCTCGTAGAGACCAGTGAAGGGGTTGCGCTCGCCCGGGAGGTACCCGACCGCGAGCCGGGCGGGAACACCGAGTGATCGCAGCATCACCACGAGGCTGGTGGCGATCTGCTCGCAGAACCCCTCCCGGTCCACGAAGAGGAACTGCTCCACCGCGTTCGCGCCCCGCGGAGGTCGCGGGGCGTCGAGCGTGTACCTCGTGTTGCGGGCCATCCACCCTTCGAGGGCGCGAACCGCGTCGTAGGGGGTCGCCGCGTTCCGGGTGATCCGTGCCGCGAGGTCGCGCACGCGTGGGGGAACGTCGCCCGCTTGCGCGTAGCGGGCGGTGATCTCGGCGGGTGTCTCGGCGCCGTCGGTCGCGCTCGCCCGCAGCGTCTCGGCAGTGGCGTCGGCCCGGTGGCTGATCACGGTGTACGTCGCGTCGCGTTCGAGCTGCACACCGGCCCGGAGCGAACCGTCGGGCAGCTGGTACACGGTGCGGTCGGTGAAGTAGAGCTGGTCGGGGGTGTTCGCCGCGAACAGCACGTTGGGCCCGGTCTCTTCGAGGTAGTAGGTCTGCACGAGCTCGGAGGTGTCGTCGGGCCGGGGACCGTCGAGCGGTACCCGTTGGAAGAAGAACGGAGAACGGGAACGGATCGGCTTCGGGTCGTCGTCGGTCCGGGACCAGACCCGGCCGTCGAAGGAGTCGAAGGTCTGCCCCCGCCAGAAGTCGGGACTCGTTGCCCGCACCCGCATCACGAGCGTGTCGTCGGGTCGCCCCCGAACCGAGGTGTCGAGCGTCGGCGCGAAGCCGAAGTACCCGAACGAGGTTCCCCGGCTGTCGTCCGACGAACCGTCGTCGGACCCACCGCTCCCCGGTCCGAGCGACGGGTTCACCAGCCCACCCGCGTTCGGAACTGCGATCAGGCGCGGCAGACTCGCCGGGAACGCGAGGGCGCGCGCCGTCCCGGCGGTCGGCACGACCATGAAGAGCCCGGCCCCGAGCACCACCACGATGGCGATCGTCGCCACCACCGGACGAAACCAGCCCAGGTCGGGCCGGCCGGTCCCCGTGCCACCTGTCCCCGATCCCGTCGGCGTGAATGGCGGGGTGAGGCCGGGGAGGTCGGCGAGCGCGCTGCGATGCGCGAGGGCGAGACCTGCGATCGAGGCCACCGCCCACACGACCAGGAACGGTGCCGCCCCCAACGACACCGAGAGCACGCCGGCGATCGCCGCGAGTACCGCGCTCGACGTGAGCGAGAACATCAGGTCGCGCCGCCCGGGAACATCGAACGCGTGGAGCAACTGCACCCAGATGAACAACTCGGCGAGCGGTGTCTGTACGTCGGACACGCTCTCCCCTTGGAGCTGGCCGACCGAACGGAGGAACTGTGCGAACGCGAGGAGTAGGCCCACCGTCAGCAGGGTCTTGAGGAGCCATCCCGTGCGTTGGCGGGTCAGGTACGAGAACAGGAACCCGAGTGGAAGACCCGCGAGCACGACAACGTGCAACGTCGTGCCGGTGGCGGTCTCGTTCAGCGCGGCCCACGCCGAGGCCATGACCGCCGCGAGGACGACCACCCGGATCGCGATCCCGTCCTCGGGGCGGGGTTTCGGCCGCGAGCGTCTCATGGGTGGGCTCCGTCGCCGGTCGCACCGAGTCGCACGACGACATCTCCCGGTCGGGCCGCCGGCGACGTCGTCGACCCGGGCACGGCCCGGGCGAGCCGGCGGCCGGCATCGGTCGGCGTCTCGACGACTGCGGTGACGGCACCGGTCGCCTCGACGGTCGCGACCACCACCTGCCGCGCCGCAGCCAGCGCGTCATCGGCCAGGCCGGCCGCGCGCGACGCGAGCTCCTCGGCCGCGTCGGGATCGTCGCCGGGCAACTCGACGACGAGCACGAGACGGGGCGGCACGTCGTCGTCGAGCTCGCGCACCATCACGTCACCCCACCGTGCGGTCGCGGGCCAGTGGACGAGACGGTACGGGTCGCCGGGCGCGTAGGCCCGGATCCCGCGCACCGTCTCACCGCCCCGACGGGATCCGCCGCCCTCCGCCGCGTCGCCCCGCGGATCGTGCCGGGAGAGCGGTGCACGCCCCGCGATCGGGACCGGCGCCACCTCCAACGGTCGCACCAACGGGACCCGCACCGTCCGGCGCCAGGTCACGAGCCCGAAGGGTGCCGCCGACCGCAGCTCCACGACGACCGCGGTCCACACCCCGCGCCGCGCCGGCACCGCCGGGACCGTCCCGCTCGACGGTCCTTCGCCGTGGATCCAGGCGGTCGCGGGATCCCGAAGGCGCAGCATCAGCCCCCGCGCGCGACCGTCGATCGTGACCTCGACCACCACCGCTCGGCCGACCATCGCGTCGGACGGGAACCCGAGGGTGACGCCCGCGCGCAACAGGGGCACGACGGGCGCCACCGCGCCGAGCACGAAGAGCGGGACGAGACCCGATGCCATCACCACCAACCAACCCGAGCCGGTCGTGCGAGCCAGGATCGTCAACAGCATCGCCATCACGACGATGGCCACGGCCGGTGCCCGGACCGCGCACGGTCGGACCAGACGCGACCGACCCGAGCGCGATCCGGCCTCCGGCGGGTTCACCGTGGCGGCACGGCCACGGAATCGAGGAGACGCGCGACGATCACGGTCGCCGCACCCAGGTCGGGGCCGTCGAGCAGGATCAACCGGTGCGCGAGCACCGGTGCCGCGACCGACTTCACGTCGTCGGGCGTCACGAACGACCGTTGCGCGAGAACGGCGGCCGCGCGGGCCGCCTGCAGCAACGCGAGGCTCGCCCGCGGGCTCGCACCGATCGTGATGCCCGGATCGACGCGGGTCCCCTCGGCGAGCGCGACGACGTAGTCGGCCACCGCGGGATCACAGTGCACGCTGCGCACCGAACGGATCGCGTGCGCCAGGCCGTCGGCGTCGGTCACCGGTCCGATGCGCGCGAGCTCGTCGTCGCCGCCGTGTCCGAGCAACAGCTCCCGCTCGGTCACGGCGTCGGGGTGTCCCATCTCGACGACGACGGCAAACCGGTCTCGCTGGCCCTCGACGAGCGGAAACGTCCCGACGTGCTCGAACGGGTTCTGGGTCGCGACGAGGAAGAACGGCGTCGGGAGGGAGTGGGTGATGCCGTCGACCGTGACCTGTCGCTCCTCCATCGCCTCGAGGAGCGCCGACTGTGTCCGAGGCGTCGCCCGGTTCACCTCGTCGACCAGCACGACGTTCGCGAACAGCGGGCCGGGCCGGAACTCCCAACCCTGGCGGCTCGCGTCGAGGACCGACGCGCCGGTGAGCTCACTCGGCAGCAGATCGGGAGTGCCCTGCACCCGTCGGAAGCTGCCGCCGATGGATCGGGCGAGCGCCTTCGCCAGGAGAGTCTTGCCCACGCCGGGCACGTCTTCGAGCAGCAGGTGGCCGCCCGAGAGCAGCGCCACCAGCGAGAGGCGGATGGCCTCGGGCTTGCCCCGCACGACGCGTGCGAGCTGGTCGGCGAGGAGTGGCGCCAACTCCGCCGCGTCGAGCGAGAGGACGGGATCGGCCGGACCGGCCGGTACGGACAGGGGCTGCACCGACGAGGTCTGCATCGCCGTCATGTTTCGACCGCAGCGGCGCGAAGCTGAAGCGGAGTCGCGTGCTTGCGAGCTTCCGCAAACGTCGTGCCTGAGCTCGCGGCCGGAACGTCGTTCCAGTTCGTCGACCTCGGAACGGCGGATCTCCAAGGATTCCCCGAGCCCGTGCGCCGGTATGCACTCCGGCGCGAACATACGGCCCGGCCCCGATCCGCACCGGGCCGTCCCAGGGGGGACTCATGACCGACCGCACGCCACCCGCCGTCGAGCCGCTCGATCGAAAGGCGGTGCAGGACCTGCTCGGTCGAGCGCAACGCGAGGTCGACGAGGGGAACCTGCCCTCC
>JBBRHS010000208.1:0-5366 GCA_038222385.1 Acidimicrobiia bacterium | reverse complement strand
CACGTCGTCGAACGTGATCGTCGAACGGTGGAACGGCATCCCGTTCGACAAGCCGTACCAGCGGGTGCGCGACACGATCCGCTTCCTGCGCGCCGCGCTCTCGGGCGAGAAGGTCACCGAGGAGTACGAGACGTTCTCGGTCCGCGGCTTCCGGTGCGGGGTGAAGGTCGACATACCTCCCCCGATCCTCGTCGGCGCGCTCCGCCAGGGGATGCTGAAGCTCGCCGGGACCGAAGGCGACGGCGCGATCGTCAACTGGCTCTCGGCCGACGACGTCCGCACGGTTGCCCCCTACGTGAACGGCAAGGAGCTGGCGGCACGGATCTTCGTGCTGCCGTCGGAAGATCGCGACGCGGTCCGGTTCGTCGCCCGCCGCATGATCGCGGCCTACCTCAACGTGCCGGTCTACGCCGCGTTCCACGACTGGCTCGGTCGGGGCGAGATGCTCACTCCGATGTGGGACAAGTGGCAGGCCGGCGACCGGAAGGGCGCCACGGAGGCGATCCCCGACGAGCTCATCGACCAGTTGGTCGTCCACGGTTCGCCCGAGGAGTGCCGGGCCCACCTCCAGCGCTACGTCGACAACGGGATCACCACCCCGGCCCCGGCCATCCTCGCCGGCCCCGACGACACCCGCAGACTCATCCGGGCGCTCGCCCCCGGCGCATAGGTACCGGGCGAGGGCGCCGGACCGCCTAGCCTGGCCGCGGAGCGGGTCGGACCTCTCGGCGTGCAACGGCGCCACTGAGCCATCGGAGCGAACGCACATGGAAGCGACCGGATCGGGGACCAGAGCCCTGATTCTCGAGGTCGCCCTCCACAAGTTCGCCGATCACGGCTTCGCGGGAACGAGCCTCACCGAGATCGCCGATGAAGTGGGGATCCGCCGGCCGAGCCTGCTCCACCACTTCCCGTCGAAGGAAGCGCTCTACCGGGCCGTCCTCCTCGAGTCGTTCGCCGATTGGCTCTCGCTCGTGGAGCAGGCCGTCGCCGCGCCCGACCGCGAAGGCTGGCCCCAGGTCGAGCGGGTACTGCGCGCCGCGTTCCAGTTCTTCGAGGAACACCCGGAGTTCGTCCGCCTGGTCCGGCGCGAGGCACTCGAGGGAGGCTCGTTGTTGGCCGACGAGCTCGGCGAGACGATCCGGCCCTGGTTCGACCGTGGGACCGCGTTCCTCGAACGCGAGATGGACGCGGGACGGCTCCGTCGTTACGACGCGCGGCAGCTCCTGCTCACCGGATACGGCGCAGTGCTCTCGTACCTGTCGGACGCACCGCTCGTCACGTCGTTGCTCGACGAGGATCCGCTCTCGCCGGCGATGCTCAAGGAACGCCGCGAGCACGTGATCGACGTGCTCCGCAGCGCCCTCGAACCCTCCTGACCGACAGCCGCGTCAGAAGCTGAAGTCGCGCTCGGACGCGGTGCGGATGGCAGCGAGAGGATTCGTTCCGCCAACCGGTGGGAAGCGCGTGCCATCGGAACAACGGGCTATTGGAACAGCGTGGCGGGTTCGACGGGGCTCACGAGCTCGGGACCGTTGTTGGCGGCCTTGTTCACGAGCGTGCCGACGGGGTAGGTCACGAACCACTCCGGGGGCGCGGGAACCAGCATCGGTGTGAGCCGATCGAGGTCGTGCTCGGTCGGATCGAGCCAGCCCGACCAGTTGGCCTCGTCGAGGACGACGGGCATGCGATCGTGGATCGGCGCCAACACCTCGTTCGCGCGGGTCGTCACGATGACGCACGACACGACCCACGGCGAGTCCTGATCATCGGGGTCCCGCCACGCTTCCCAGAGCCCCGCGAACGCCAATGGTTCTCCGTCGCGTTGGTGGATGAACATCGGCTGCTTGCGCACCCTCGCCGATCCCTGCTTCGGCAGGGGTTTCCATTCGTAGAACCCGTCGGCCGGGAGGATGCACCGCCGACGTGCAAAGGCCCGCCGGTACGCCGGTTTCTCGGCGATCGTCTCGGCCCGGGCGTTGATCAGCCGGTCACCGATCTTGAGGTCGTCGGCCCAGGAGGGCACGAGGCCCCATCGGAGGGATTCGAGCAGCCGCGAACCGGGCTCCCGCTCGAGCACGGCGTAGACGTCGGCGCGGGGCGCCACGTTGTAGTCGGGCTCGTGCGGTTCGGTGACCACCTCGTCGACGTCGAAGTGCTCCGCGAGGAGCCTCGGCGACGAGACCTGGACGTAACGACCGCACACGGCAGTCAGGGCCGGTCGGCGAGGCGATACACGAAACGGAGCCCGGACCAGATCTCGTCGATCGCACAGACCTTGTTGTCGACCAGACCTGCAGTCAGGCCGATGTCGCGCGCGACATCCCCCGTGAGATCGGTGGCGACGCCCGACGTCCGCTTCGGCCAGCCGACCCACAACCCGCCATTCGGTACGAGCGCGCGGGCGAAGGCCGGGAAGCGCCGCTCGAGTTCGCGACGACGGGTCGCGAAGAACACGATCACGTCGAGACGACCACGGGCCTGCTCGCAGAGCTCCACGCCGGGAGGCAACCCGCGCAACGTGGCCTCGAAGCCCTTCGGGGCGCTGATCAGCGCGACCCGCATGCCGTCGACGATCCCCAGCTTCTTCGGCAACGGGGTGCCTGAGTACCCGGCCATCGGGGTATGTGATCGCACCGGGGTCACGGCGTCAAACGGGTGCACCCTCGGCGTCAGACCGCGTCGCCGGGTCGGTACCGCGCGAACGACGGCACTGCGAGCCCGAGAACGAAGACGCCGACCAGGCAGAGCAGTCCTCCCGTCACGACCGACACCGTCGGCGACGCCAGGGCGGCGACCAGGCCCGCTTCGAAGTCGCCGACCCGGGGGCCTCCCGTGACCACGACGATGTTCACTGCCGAAAGGCGTCCTCGCAGGTCATCGGGGACGTTGGTCTGGAGGATCGTCCCCCGGAACACCGCCGAGATCACATCGGCGGCGCCGGCGATCGCGAGACAGACCATCGCGACCGCGAGTCGGTCGCCGGCCAGGCCGAAGCCGACGATCCCGAGACCCCAGACCGCCACCGCGACCATGACCGCGAGCCCCTGCCGCTCGACACGGCCCACCCAACCCGTGGTCAACGCCCCGCTGAGTGCGCCGATCGACACCGCAGAGAAGAGCAGGCCGACGATCTCGGGACCTCCGCTGAACTGCGTCGTCGCGAGGACCGGGAACAGCGCCCGGGGCATCCCGAAGGTCATCGCGATGATGTCGACGAGGAAGACGCTCTGCAGGATCCGCTTGCCGCCGAGGTACCGGAATCCTGCGACGATGGACCCCCACCCCGACGTCGTGGCCGGATCGTCGACGGCATCGGCGACATCGGCGGTGGCGGCGGTGGCGGCGGCGGCGGCGGCGGCGGGGGTGGCGAAGTCCGTCGCGGCGACGGGCTCCCGGTGAGGCGGGAGCGCCGACATGAGGGCGGCCGTACCGATTCCCGCGGCGAACGTGACGACGTCGATCCCATAGGCCCAGGCGAGGCCGAACCCTCCCACGATGATCCCACCCACCGCGGGACCGACGATGAGACACGTGTGGAACATCGCCTGGTTCAGGGCCAGGGCCGACGGGAGTTGCGACTCGGGCACGAGGTTGGGGGTGATCGCGGTGCGAACCGAGAGCGCGAAACCCGACAGCCCTGCGATCGCCGCCGCGCCCAGGTACACGACCGCGATGTGCGGACTGCCGGCCAGCGTTGCCCCGAGCAGCACCGTCGACGCCGCGACCTGGCCGGTCTGGGCGATCAGGAGCAGTCGGCGTCGGTCGATCCGGTCGACCAGCGGGCTGCCGAGCACGGTGACCGCGATGAGGGGTACCAGCTGCACGAGGCCGATCGCGCCGACCGCGAACGCGGAATCGGTCAGGCGGTAGACCTGGATGTAGAGGGCGACGCGCCCGATGTTCGAGCCGGTCTCCGACACCAGCTCGCCCCTCCACAGCAGGCGGAAGTTGCGCGACTCCCGGAGTGGCGTGACGTCGACGGCGATCTGTCGGATCCGGGTCGTGAGACCGCGCCGCGGCGGCTCCTCCCCCGATAATCCGACCACTTCGCTCGACTTTCGGAATTGTCGCCGTTACCGTGACGTTGTCGCGGAGCGGATCCTACGACGGCTCCCCCACGCACCCCCGAACCGATCCACGCCGCATACCGACCGCTGCATACCGACCATTGGGAGGAACGACATGGCGATCCGCTTGGGCGACGAAGCCCCGGACTTCACCGCGGAGACGACCGAAGGCACCGTCACGCTGCACGACTACCTCGGCGACGGGTGGGGCCTCCTCTTCTCGCACCCGAAGGACTTCACTCCCGTGTGCACCACCGAGCTCGGCGCGTTCGCGACCCGCAAGGGTGAGTTCGACCAGCGCAACGTCAAGCTCATCGGCGTGAGCGTCGACCCGCTCGACTCGCACCAGAAGTGGGCCGGCGACATCGAGGAGACGCAGGGCACCGCCCTCAACTACCCCCTCATCGCCGACCCGGAGCACAAGGTCGCCGACCTCTACGACATGATCCACCCGAACGCGAACGACACGCTCACCGTGCGGTCGGTCTTCGTGATCGGACCCGACAAAAAGGTGAAGCTCACGCTCACCTACCCGGCGAGCACCGGCCGCAACGTCGACGAGCTCCTGCGGGTGATCGACTCGCTGCAGCTCACCGCGGGCTACAGCGTCGCCACGCCGGTCAACTGGACCGACGGCGACGACGTGATCATCGTCCCGGCCGTGTCCGACGAAGACGCGAAGGCCAAGTTCCCGAAGGGCTGGAACGCGGTGAAGCCCTACCTCCGCATCACCCCGCAACCAAACAAGTAAAGGGCTCGCTGCTCAGGAGACGAAGCGCAGCCGCCGGTGTGTTGATCGGGTTGAACGCAGTGGCGGTTCGTGCCGAGACCGAGCTGGCCTCGACCGGCGATCAGGTGGCCCGCGCCATCCTGGCGTTGGCCGTGGCAACCGCGTCAGGACAGCACGAACTGTCCGATGATCGCTGGGAACGGCTCGGTGTGGAGCCGGCGGGATGGCGAGCCCTCTTCACCCGGGCCGCCAAAGCCACCGCCTCCACCTGAGTCGCGCCGCCGTCTGGTCACGCCGCCGGTGGGTTACTTGCCGGTGGGTTACTTGCCGGGCTGGGGGACGATCCGCAGGTACGGCTTGGGAGCCTCCCAGCCGCCGGGGAACAGTTCCTTGGCTTCCTCGTCGGACACCGGTCCCCCGATGATGACGTCCTCGCCGTCCTTCCAGTTGGCCGGAGTGGCCACCTTGTATTTGGCGGTGAGCTGGAGCGAGTCGATGACCCGGAGGAGCTCATCGAAGTTGCGGCCGGTCGAAGCCGGGTACGTCAGCGTCAACTTGATCTTGTC
>JBBRHS010000207.1:0-5403 GCA_038222385.1 Acidimicrobiia bacterium | reverse complement strand
CCGGCACGACCGAGGGTCGCGAACAGCGCTTCCATGTGGGCGCGCCGACTCTCGATCGCGGGCGTGAACGTCGGGATGCGGTCGCGGTAGAGCTGGAACCCGCGTTCGGCGGGGATGAGCGCGCCCGAACCGTCGCGCAGGTTGCGCAGCGCAACGACGAACCGGTGTCCCTCGGCCAGGTTCTTCGCCGGGCGGATGATCAACATCGCACCCTCGGCCGGATCCGCCTGCGCGTCGAGCTCGGCGAAGAATGGTTGGCGCACACCCGTTGCCGCGTCGAGCAGCACCACGGGCTGATCGGGGGCGAGGGAGCCGCCGATGTCGGTGATCGGTGCGATCCCCGTGCGGGTCGGGTCGAGACCGGGCACCAAGGTGAGGATCGCCGAGCCGGGACTGAAGCCGTCGTTGCGGTTCCACTCGGTGGGATCGACGTGTGCGCCCGACGAGTTCGCCGGCATCGACAGCTGGCTGAAGTTCACGCGCCGACCCGTGTCGGTGGAGTCGTCGGCGACGGTGTACGCGTCGTTGGGGAACGGCAGGAGGCAGCGGGCCGCGTCGATCACGCCGCAGCGATCGGCGCTGGCGGTGTTCACCGCGGGCTCCCACGAGATCGTGGCCCGGTCGAGCACGCGACGCGGCGCGTGGGCTCGGCCCGGTGTGGTCGCGCTCGCCTCGATCGTGACCAGGCCCGGAACGAGATCGGCGGCGCCCAGCAACGCGACCGTGATGCGCCCGACTCGCGTCAGCCGGTCGGACGGCAGCCAGCGGTTCAGGCCCGCGCCCTTCAACCGGACACGGACCGTGGCCGGGTCGATGTCGCTTCCGACGTCGACGCGCACCGGCACCGTTCCACTGGTCGCTGCCTGGGAGTGGTCGAGCGGGGCCGAGAGCACGAGCTCCCGATCTCCGACCGGACCGGTCGGGCCGGGAGGCAGGCAACTCGCCACCATCACGGCGAGCACCGCGAACACGATCCATCGAAGTGAGCGCACCACGGAATCCCCCCGGAACCTCGGCTCGGACCCGCGACCCTACGGGCCGCGCCGAGCAGCCGCCAGACCCGTCGGAGCGACCCGTCGGCTACCGGTCGGGCTCGCATGGGCTCGCGTCACCATCCGCTCGCGTCGCCGTCCGTTCGTCACATACCGAGCGAAGAGCACTCGCTTGGTGACAAGCGAACGGGGAGCTCAGCGGGTGCGGCGGGTCACGCAGAGGGGACGAGCGCGGCGGCTTCGGCGAGGAGCTCGTACGAGTGGACGCGCGTCGCGTGGTCGTGGGCGACGGTGAGCGCCATGATCTCGTCGACGCCACACTCCGACGCCAAGGCCTCGAGCTGCGCGGCGACGGTGGCCGGCGAGCCGATGACGCTGCGGTTCCGGTTGAGCTGCCGCTGCTGCTCCTCGGCCGGCGTGTACCGGTAGGCCTGGGCCTCCTCCAAGGTCGCCGCGGGCCCTCGGGTGCCGTTCCCGATCCGGAGCCACATGAGGTCGAGCGAGGCCGCGAGCGCCTCGGCGTCGTCGTCGGTCTCGGCGACGAGGACCGAAGTCGCCATGATCCCGCTCGGCCCGGCGAACGCGGCCGAAGGTCGGAACTCGTCGCGATACGACGACAACACGTGGGCGGCGGGTCCGGGGCTGATGTGGCGTGCGAACGCGAACCCGAGGCCGGCCTGGGCCGCGACCTGACCGCTGAACTCGCTCGAACCGAGCAGGTAGATCGGCGGCACCGCGGCGCCGGCCGGTACCGGGGTGATCGCCCGGAAGGGATGGTCGTCGGGGAACGTGCCGTAGAAGAACGCGAGGAGCTCGGCGAGCTGCTGCGGGAAGTCGTCGGCGGCCAGCGCGGCGCGCGAACGACGGAGCGCGAGCGCGGTGACCATGTCGGTGCCGGGCGCGCGGCCGATCCCGAGGTCGATGCGCCCCGGATGCAGGGTCTCGAGGACGCGGAACGTCTCGACGACCTTCAGCGGACTGTGGTTCGGGAGCATCACGCCTCCCGAACCGACCCGGATCGTCGAGGTCGCGTTCGCGACGTGAGCGATCATCACCTCGGGCACCGAACTGGCGATTCCCTCGGTGTTGTGGTGCTCGGCGAGCCAGTACCGGCGATACCCGAGGCGCTCGGCCCGCCGCGCGAGGTCGACGGTGTTCGCGAGTGCGTCGGCGGGGGTTGCACCGGCATGGACCGGCGACACGTCGAGGATCGAGAGTTCGAGTGGTCGGGTCACTGCAGGGACAACGCCGGCCGAGCGGGGGGTATTTCTCCGTCGAGCACCGAGGTCGGCACCGTCAGCCCCGGGAACCGGGCTCCACCGTGCAGACCTTCGGGAATAGGACCGCGCACCCTCAGCCGAGGGTGACGGGAAGGCGATCGAGGCCGCGGAGGACGATCCGGCCGTTCCAGGCCGGTTCGGCACCCGGATCGGCGAGCGCGAGCTCGGGGAACCGCCGGACGAGGGTCGGGATCGCGACACGCGCCTCGACCCGCGCCAGCGCCGCGCCCAGGCAGTGGTGCACGCCACTCCCGAACGACACGTGCTGGGCGGCGCCCTCGCGCCCGAGGTCGAGCGCGTCGGCCGTGGGGCCCCAGAAATCCGGATCCCGATTCGCGGAGCCGAGGCACGTCAACACGAACACGCCCGAATCAATGGTGACGTCGCGGACCTCGAGTGGCGCGAGCGTGATGCGGCGCGAGAACTGGACCGGGCTGTCGAAGCGAAGCAACTCCTCGATCGCGTGCTCGTCGAGCGACGGGTCGGCGCGGAGGCGCTCGAGCTGATCGGGATGTCGGAGGAGGGCGAACGTGCCGTTGCCGATCAGGTTGACCGTGGTCTCGTGACCCGCGATGTAGAGGAGCGCGACCTGGGCGATCAACTCCTCCTCGGTGAGCACGTCGCCTTCGTCCTCGGCGACAGTCAGCTGCGTCAACAGGTCGTCGGCCGGCGTGCGGCGCTTCCCGTCGATCGCGGCCCGGATGTGCTCGATCATGAGGTTCGACGCATCGAACGCGGCGCGCACCTCTTCGGGAGAGATGACCGGGTCGAGCGTCTTCACCATCGCGTGCGACCAGTCACGCAACCGGTCGCGATCGCCGTCGGGCATGCCCAGCATCTCGGAGATCACGGTGAACGGGAGCGGGAAGGCGAGGTCCTTGATCACGTCGGCGCGCTCATCGCGCTCGGCCATCCCGTCGAGCGCCTCGTCGACGAGCGCCTCGATGCGCGGGACGAGCGACCGGACCATCGCAGGGTTGAACGCCTTCGCGACCAGTCGCCGCAGGCGATCGTGATCGGGCGGATCGAGGTCGAGCATCGAGCGGTTGCGGTCCATGGCCGGATCGCCGGTGATCTCCTCGAGCTGGGCGCGCATGGCTTCGCCGAGTGGGTTGGCCGCGACGTTGTGCTCCTCGACCGACAGCGACGGATCACGCAGGACGCGCAACACGTCGTCGTGGCCGAACAGCACCCACGGGCCGAGCAGGCTCTGGTGCACCGGGCTGGTCTCGCGCACCCCGGCGTACTGGGCGTAGGGGTCGGCGAAGTAGCCGGGTTCGAACGGATTGAGCGCTTGGATCTCCGGGTCGACCGTGCTCACGCCGTCACCCTAGGCCCGCTCGCGTAGCCTCGGCTCGTGTCCTCCGTCACCACCGCCGTCCTGTTCGACGGGCTCGCGTTCCCCGAGGGTCCGCGCTGGCACGACCACCGACTGTGGTTCTCGGATCAGCACACGGGACGCGTCGTCGTCGCGACCGCCGAAGGTCAGGCCGAGACGGTCGTCGAGGTCCCGAACGGACCGTCGGGCCTGGGTTGGCGGCCCGACGGGCAGCTCCTCGTCGTGTCGATGCGCGATCGGCGGTTGCTGCGGTTCGACGGCTCCACCCTCCACGAGGTCGCCGACCTCTCCGCGCTGGTGCCCTTCCACTGCAACGACATGGTGGTCGACGACCACGGACGCGCGTACGTCGGGAATTTCGGCTTCGACCTCGACGGACGCGGTCGGTTCGAGACGACGGTGCTCGTGCGCGTCAATCCCGACGGCACGACCGCGATCGCGGCCGACGATCTCGCCTTCCCGAACGGCGCCGTGCTCACCCCCGCCGGCACGACGCTGATCATCGGCGAGACGCTGGCGGGTCGGCTCACCGCGTTCACCGTGCAACCCGACGGTGCCCTCACCGACCGACGGGTGTGGGCGGAGCTCCCGGGCGCCGCGCCCGACGGGTGCTGCATCGACTCCGAGGGTGCGATCTGGGTCGCGGATCCGATGGGACGACGCGTCGTGCGCGTCCGGGAGGGTGGTGAGATCACCGACACCGTGACCGTCACCGACCCGAACTCCGCCTACGCGTGCGCCCTGGGGGGACCCGACGGCACGACCCTGTTCGTCTGCACCGCGCCGACGTCGACTCCCGAGCTCGCGCTCGAACACATGGGTGGCCGGATCGAGACGGTCACCGTGGGCGTTCCCGCCGCATGACCGACCTCGACGAGATCGCGGCATGGATCCGCGGCGCGGATCGCATCGTCGTGCTCAGCGGCGCCGGCATCTCCACCGAGTCGGGAATCCCCGACTTCCGCGGCCCGAACGGGTTGTGGACGAAGAACCCCGGCGCGGAGAAGACCGCGACCCTCCAGCACTACCTCGGTGACCCGGCAGTGCGCCGCCAGGCTTGGCTCAACCGGCTCGACTCCCCGATCTGGCAGGCCGACCCGAACGCCGGCCACCAGGCGATCGCGATGCTCGAGGGAGCGGCCTCGCTCGACCTGCTCGTGACCCAGAACATCGACGGGCTCCACCACGCCGCCGGGAGCTCACCCGACCTCGTCGTCGAGATCCACGGCAACGTGCGAGAGGCGAAGTGCATGAGCTGCGGCTGGCGCGGGCCGATGGCCGACACGCTCGATCGCGTCCGCGCCGGCGAGGCCGACCCGGCCTGCCTCGAGTGCGGCGGGATCCTCAAGTCGGCGACGATCAGCTTCGGCGAGAACCTTGTGGGCACCGACCTCGAACGGGCCCAGGCCGCGGCGGCGCGATGCGACCTCTTCCTCGCGATCGGCACGTCGCTCGGGGTCTACCCCGCCGCCCGTCTCCCCGAGATCGCAATCAGAGCCGGGGCCCGGCTCGTGGTGATGAACGCCGAGGAGACCCCGTTCGACGACGTCGCCGATGCCGTCGTCCGCGATCCCCTCGGCACCGTCCTCCCCGACCTCGTCGCCCGAATCTGAACGCTGGGTTGGTTGCCGACGAACGCAGCAGTCAGTGCCTTTGCGCGAGCTCGACGACGTACGCGCCGCGCACCCGCGCGACGTCCCTGACCCGATCGGGCGGAATGGCCGCGATCACGGCGCGGGCCTCGGCATCGGTGTAGCGACCGACCTGATCGAGGCCGAATCCGTCGATCAGC
>JBBRHS010000206.1:0-5409 GCA_038222385.1 Acidimicrobiia bacterium | reverse complement strand
GACGTCGCTGAACCCGGTGATGAAGATCGGCAACCAGATCACCGAGTCGTTGCTGTTCCACCTCGACGTGTCGAAGTCGTTCGCGAAGGAGACCGCGGTCTCGCTGCTCCAGTCGGTCGGGATCCCCGAGCCCGAGCGGAGGGTGAAGCAGTACCCGCACGAGATGTCGGGCGGGATGCGGCAACGGGTGATGATCGCCATCGCGATCGCCTGCGGACCCAAGCTCCTGTTCGCCGACGAACCCACCACCGCGCTCGACGTCACGGTGCAGGCCCAGATCCTCGACCTGCTCTCCGCGCAGCAGCGCGAGCGGTTCATGGCCATGATCCTCGTGACCCACGACCTCGGCGTCGTCGCCGGTCGCACCGACGAGATCGCGGTGATGTACGCGGGCAAGATCGTCGAGAAGGCGCCCACCCGGACGCTCTTCTCCGAGATGCGGATGCCCTACACCGAGGCGCTGGTCCGCTCGATCCCGAAGCTGGCCGACCCGAGCCACACCCGCCTCAACGTCATCCCGGGGCGGCCGCCCGACCTCGTCAATCCCCCGAAGGGCTGCAACTTCAGCCCTCGGTGCCCGTACGCACAGGACAAGTGCCGGGAGGAGGAACCACCGTTGCTGCCCGCACCGGCGGTTGGTCACGAGTTCGCGTGCTGGTTCCCGGTGGGGAGTCCCGAAGGTCGGGCGGCCCTGGAACGCAACATCGCCGAGGGTCGCACTGCCGCGTCGACATCGACAGCCACGCCGACCTCCACCACCACGCCGGCGGTCACCTGATGGCCGGGAGCGGCACCGCCCACCTCCGCAGCCCCGAGGAATCGCTGCTGCGGGTCGAGAACCTCGTGGTCGAGTTCCCCGCGGGTCGGGGCAACACCGTCCACGCCGTGTCCGACGTCAGCCTCGACATCCTCGAGGGCGAGACCCTCGGCCTCGTCGGCGAGTCGGGCTGCGGGAAGTCCACGACCGGACGCGCGATCATGCAGCTCCCCCGGCCCACCTCGGGCGACGTCATCTTCGAGGGCACCAAGCTCGGCTCGCTCTCGGGCGAGGAGTTGCGCCGGACCCGCACCCGCATGCAGATGATCTTCCAGGATCCGATCTCCTCACTGAACCCGAGGCGCCGGGTCAAGGACCTCGTGGCCGAAGGTCTCAACATCTGGAAGATCGGCGACGATGCGTCGCGGACGGCGAAGGTGAACGAGGTCCTCGAGGCGGTCGGGATCGACCCCGAGGCAGCCGGGCCCCGCCGGCCGCACGAGTTCTCCGGCGGCCAGTGCCAACGCATCTCCATCGCCCGGGCGGTGGTGACCGATCCCCGACTCATCATCTGCGACGAGCCGGTCTCCGCGCTCGACGTGTCGGTGCAAGCCCAGATCATCAACCTGCTCGAAGACATGAAGGCCCGTTACGGACTCACGATGATCTTCATCGCGCACGATCTCGCGGTGGTGAAGAACATCAGCGACCGCATCGCGGTGATGTACCTCGGCAAGCTCTGCGAGGTCGGCAACCCCGAGGAGATCTACGCCGCGCCGGCACATCCCTACACCGCAGCGCTCCTGTCGGCGATCCCGGTCCCCGACCCCGAGGTCCGGCCCCGCGAGATCCCCGGCGTGGGCGGCGAGATCCCGTCACCGCTCGCCCCGCCGAGCGGGTGCCGCTTCCGCACCCGTTGCCCCCGTGCCACCGACGTGTGCGCGTCGCAGGAGCCGGTCATGCGCGAGGTGGCGCCGAACCACTTTGTCGCCTGCCACTTCCCCATCGCCCCCGGCGAGGACCCCGCCCTCCGGACCGTCGACGCCGCGTAACACCCGCTCATGGCCCTTCGGGCCAGGTCGCTCGGGCCCCGCTCGCCGGCCCGTGTCGCAGCCGGTCGGTGGAAACGGCTCGCTTCGGACTCCCGACCGAACCACTTTGGCGTCGCAAGACGCCAATAGTTGGCGTTCTGCGACGCCAAAGCGCTCTCGTGGGCCGGGGCGGTCAGAGCTCGATCGTTCTCGTGAGATCGACCGACTCGAGGAGCCGGCGGTCGTGGGTGACGAGGAGCAACGTGGCGGTGTAGCCGTCGAGGGCGGCTTCGAGCTGCTCGATGGCGGGCAGGTCGAGGTGGTTGGTCGGTTCGTCGAGCACGAGGCAGTTCGACTCCCCCGCCGCGAGTGCCGCGAGGATGGCGCGGCTCCGCTCCCCCGGTGACAGCACCCCGGGCGGGCGACCGACCGCATCGGAGTCGAGTCCGAACTTGGCGAGCTGCGACCGGGCCTCGGTGACGAACAGACCGGTGCGCGCGCAGAACGCGTCGAGCAACGGGCCGTCGGTGGCGAGCACCGAGCGAGCCTGGTCGAGCGTGCCGAACCGCACCCCGGGTCCCACCCACCGCGACCCGGCATCGAGCGGTTGCTCGCCGAGCAACGCCCACAGCAACGTGGTCTTGCCGCTCCCGTTCGGACCGACGATCGCAAGCCGATCCTGCCACTCGATCTCGAGGTCGAGTGGGCCGAGCGTGAAGGAGCCGCGGTGCACGACGGCGGCGTCGAGGCGGGCGACGACCGCGCCGCTGCGCTCCCCCGTCTCGAAGACGAGGTCGAGCTGCCAGCCCTCCCATGGCTTGTCGACCGCACGCGCCTCGAGCCGCTCGCGCGCCTTGTCGGTCTGCTTCGCCTTCGCGGCCTGCTTCTCGCTCGACTGCTTGTTCTTGTGCCGGATGAACTTGTCGGTCTCGCCACTGCGCGGCACGGCCCGGACACCCTGCTCCGACCACGAACGCTGGGTCTGGGCCCGCGTCGCGAGCGTGCGCCGCTCGGCCCGGTACTTCTCGTACGCCGCGGTCTGCTGGCCCCGGGCCAGTTCCCGGGCCGCGACGTAGTCGGACCACCCGCCTGCGTACTCCACCGCCCGGTGCGAGTGCTCCTCGATCTCCACGATGCGGTCGACGGCGCCGTCGAGGAACTCGCGGTCATGCGAGACGGCCACGACCGCGCTCGGGGTGTCGCGCACGAACCGTTCGAGCCGATCGAGGCCGGCGAAGTCGAGGTCGTTGGTGGGCTCGTCGAGGAGCAGCACGTCGAACCGGGCGAGGATGATCACCGCCAGCGCGGCGCGGGCCGCCTGTCCGCCCGAGAGCGCGCCCACGGGTACCGCGAGCCGGTCGACCGGGAGATCGAGGTCGGCGCAGACGACCGCGGCCCGGACCTCGAGGTCGTCGCCACCGAGCGCGAGCAACTGTTCAAGGGCCTCGGTGTACGCGTCGATCCGGTCGGGATCCGTCGCGAGAGCTTCGGTGAGCCGGTCGAGCGTGCTCGACGCCTCCTGGACGCCGGTCCGCCGGGCGAGGTAGTCGAGGAGGAGCTCGTCGGGGTGGGCGTCGGGCTCCTGGGGCAGGTAGCCGACGGTGAGTGCAGCGGGCGCGCGCTCGACGCGGCCACCGTCGGGAGGATCGATGCCCGCGAGCACCCGCAGGAACGTCGACTTGCCGATGCCGTTCGGGCCGACGACGCCGACGCGTTGCCCCGGGCCCACGGTCAACGAGACCGCGTCGAGGATGGTGCGGCCGCCGTGATGGACGGTCACATCGCGCGCGACCAACATCGGTTCACCCTAACGAGCCCGTGGCGCCGCCGATTCGACTACCGGGAGGAGAAGGAGCGGAGCCGGCGGCCACCCGCCACGGGACTCTAACGGGTGAGCGATCGAGCCGGCGCAGCGGATTCGACCGTCAAGATGCCTCGAGGGCGACGTCGAGGACGTCTTCGACCTTCGACGCGATGTGGAAGGTCATGACCTCGCGAACCGCTTCGGGCACGTCGTCGAGGTCGGGGGCGTTCCGGGCCGGCAACACCACAGTGGTGAGCCCGGCGCGCTGCGCCGCGAGCACCTTCTGCTTCAGCCCGCCGATGGGAAGCACCCGGCCCTGCAAGGTGACCTCACCGGTCATGCCGACGTCACTCCGCACCGGTCGCCCGGTGAGCAGGCTGACGATGGCCGTCGTCATGGTGACGCCGGCCGACGGACCGTCCTTCGGGACCGCACCCGCCGGGACGTGCAGGTGGAACCGGTGACCGCTCAGCAGCGTCGGATCGACTCCGAGCTCGGCCGCGTGGGCCCGCACGTACGACAACGCGATCTCGGCCGATTCCTTCATCACGTCGCCGAGCTGGCCCGTGAGCGTGAGCCCGGGTTCGCCGGATGAGCCCGTCGGAACCGCGCTGGCCTCGATGTAGAGCACGTCGCCGCCGATGCCCGTCACCGCGAGTCCGGTCGCCACTCCCGGGACAGACGTCCGGTCTTCGGTCTCCTCGGCGAGGAACCGGGCCCGGCCGAGGTGCGCGCTCACGTCGTCGGACTCGATGCTCACCGGCGGCTGCACCGCCCCCGATGCGACCTTCGCCGCGACCTTGCGGAGCAACTTGGCGAGCTCCCGCTCGAGGTTGCGCACCCCGGCCTCGCGGGTGTAGTCGACCACCACCCTGCGGAGCGCGTCGTCGGATACCGCGACTTCTTCGGTCAACAGTCCGTTGCGCTCGAGCTGACGGGCCAGCAGGTGATCACGGGCGATCGCGACCTTCTCCTCCTCGGTGTAGCCGTCGAGACGCACGACCTCCATGCGGTCGAGCAAGGGCCCGGGGATGGTCTCGAGCACGTTGGCCGTCGCGAGGAACAGCACGTCGGAGAGGTCGAGGTCGACCTCGAGGTAGTGGTCGCGGAACGTGTGGTTCTGCGCCGGGTCGAGCACCTCGAGCAGGGCACTGGTCGGGTCACCCCGCCAGTCGGCCCCGAGCTTGTCGACCTCGTCGAGGAGCACGACCGGGTTCATCGTGCCCGCCTCCTGCAACGCCCGGGCGATGCGGCCCGGACGGGCGCCGACGTAGGTCCGCCGGTGACCGCGGATCTCGGCTTCGTCGCGCACGCCGCCGAGCGCCAGGCGCACGAACTCGCGTCCGGTCGCACGCGCGACCGACTCGCCGAGGCTGGTCTTGCCCACCCCGGGAGGACCCACGAGGGCGAGGATCAGTCCGGCGCGCTGATCGGGCAGTCCCCGCTCGGCGCGCAGCTTGCCGACGGCCAACGCCTCGACGATCCGTTCCTTCACGTCGTCGAGACCGGTGTGGTCGGCATCGAGGACCGCCCGCGCCGCGACCACGTCGACGGCACGGTCCGACCGCACACCCCACGGCAGTTCGAGGATGGTGTCGAGCCAGGTGCGGATCCAGCCGTGTTCGGGGTTCTGCTCACCGGTGCGTTCGAGTCGGTCGATCTCGCGGTCGAGCGCGGTGCGGACGTCGTCGGGCAGCTCCCGCTCGGCGGCCTTCTCGCGGTACTCCTCGACGCCACCGGCATCGTCGTCGCCCAGCTCCTTGCGGATCGCCGCGAGCTGTTGGCGGAGGAGGAACTCGCGCTGTTGGCGCTCCATC
>JBBRHS010000205.1:0-5414 GCA_038222385.1 Acidimicrobiia bacterium | reverse complement strand
TCCGCGGCCGAGACCTGGTCGGCTCGGGGTGTGGCGCGGAGCACGAGGTTGGTCATGCCGACACAGTGGGCGCGCAGCGCAGCCAACGGGTCACGATCGCGGGTCACGAGTCCCGACGCGAGCGCGGCGGGCCAGAATCGGTTGCCCGGTCGGGCGTAGCCGACGCCCGCGTCGGCTGTGTAGAGGCTGGGGTTCAGGCCCGCGACGAGGATGCGCATCCCCGGCGCGACCGTGTCGGGCAGCAGGCGACCCCCGTGCCCCTCGACGGTGATCCACTCGTCGTTGGCTGTGATGTCGTCGAGCTCGAAGCCGGCGCCGTACACGACGTCGGCGAACGGCTCCGGCTCCCAGCCGGAGAACCGCCGGCCGCCGAGGCTGTCGTCGTCGACCTCGGCGAGCTCGGCATCACCGCGCTTCACCGTCAGCACGATCGGTGCGTCGAGCGCACTTGCCCGGTGGAGGTCGCGGAGCGCGAGCGGTAGGCGGGTCCGGGGCACGTGGAGGTAGCTCGCCCGCGCCCATCCGCCACCGAGCGATCCGGTTCGTACCGGGAGCGCCTCGAGATCGGCGCGCACTCGCCACGCCGCGGGTGCCGCGTCCGCGACGAGCTCGAGCATCGCCGCCGTCGCGTCGAGCGCGAGCGTCGGCGCGCCGAGCGTGGGGATGTAGGTACCGGGTCCGCATCCGAGGTCGGCCCGGATCGCCCCGGCCTCGACCCGGTTCGCGAACGCGGCCGCCTCGGCGAGGAACCGGGGGGGCTTGGCGGCCGCCCACTCGGCGGCTCGGGCCTCGTACACGGAGACGGTGTCGGGATCCACGAGCCGTAGGATCCCACGATGGACGGTGAGCACGTCGCAATCTCGGCTGCCCTCGTCGTGTTCGGCGCCACCGGCGACCTCGCGGCCCGCAAGCTGTACCCGGCGCTGGCCGCGCTCGCGGGCACCCGCCGGCTGCCCCGGCGCCTCGGGCTCGTCGGGGTGTCCCGCACGATGATGGACGACGCCGACCTCGCCGACCGCGTCCGCACGGCGATCGTCGAGGCCGGGAAGTCGCCGGAGGAGCTCGCCGCGTTCGACGAGCTCGAGATGTGCATCCGCTACGTAGCGGGCAACGCCGACGATCCGGAGACCTACGCCACGCTGGCCACCGTGCTCGCCGAGTGCGACGAGCGTCACCACACCGCCGGCAACCGGCTGTACTACCTCTCGACGATCCCGCGGCTGTTCCCGGTGATCGTCGAGCACCTCGGCGCAGCCGGCCTCGCCGAAGAGCCACCGGGTACCTTCCGACGGCTCGTGATCGAGAAGCCGTTCGGTCGTGATCTCGCGAGCGCCGTCGAGCTGAACGACGAGCTCCACACGGCTTTCGCCGAGCACCAGATCTTCCGGATCGACCACTACCTCGCCAAGGAGACGGTTCAGAACATCCTCGCGATGCGGTTCGCGAACGCGATCTTCGAGCCGCTGTGGAACCGTCGCTACGTCGACTCCGTCGAGATCACCGTGGCCGAGGCGCTCGGGGTGGAGCACCGGGGCACGTTCTACGAGCAGTCGGGTGCGTTGCGCGACATCGTCCAGAACCACGTCCTGCAGGTGCTCGCGCTCGTTGCGATGGAGGCGCCTGCGTCGTTCGCCGCCGACGCGGTGCGCGACGAGAAGGTCAAGGTGCTGCGGTCGATCCGGCCGCTCACGCCGGACCGCCTGACCGAGGTCGTGGTCCGCGGCCAGTACGCGCCCGGTGAGGTCGACGGCGAACCAGTCGCCGGGTACCGCGCCGAAGAAGGGGTCGCGGCCGACAGCACCACCGAGACGTACCTGGCGCTGCGGATCGAGGTCGACAACTGGCGCTGGGCCGGCGTCCCGTTCCTCATCCGCACCGGCAAGCGCCTCCCCCACCGCGTCACCGAGGTCGCGCTCCACTACAAGCGGGTGCCGTTCCTCCCCCTGCCGGCGGGTGCGATCGACTCGATCGAACCCAACACGACCGTGCTGCGGATCCAACCGAGCGAAGGGATCGAGGTGTCGTTCGCGGCGAAGGTCCCGGGCTCGCCGTTCCGCGTGCGCACGGTCCCTCTCGATTTCTCGTACGACCAGTTCGCGGAACGCGCCCCCGAGGCCTATGAACGCGTCCTGTTCGACGCGCTCCAGGGTGACCCGACCCTCTTCATCCGCGAAGACGAGGTCGACCAGGCCTGGCGCGTGGTGCAGCCGCTGATCGACGCGTTCGAGGCGGGCGCCGTGCCTCTGCACGCCTATCCCGCAGGGACCTGGGGCCCGATCGAGGCCGAAGCGCTGTTCCCCGACCCCGACGACCACTGGAGACAGCCTTGAGCCAACCGAGGAGCCGCCGTGAACGGTGAGGTGCGTGAGGTGGCCGACGTGGCGCAGGCGTTCGCCGACCTGGTGGTCGAGGAGGCGCCGGGATCCGTCGCGCTCTCGGGCGGTGGAACCGCGAACGACGCGTACGCGCGTCTCGCCGCGGCCACGCCCGACTGGAGCGGGGTCGACGTCTACTACGGCGACGAGCGCTGGGTGCCCCTCGACGATCCCGATTCGAACGCCGGGATGGTGCAGCGCGTCCTCCTCTCGGCGGTGCCCCCGGCCTCCCATCATCCGATGTATCAGGAGGGCCTCGACATCGAGGCAGGCGCGGCGGCCTACGGTCGGCTGCTGCGCGACGTCGGTCCGATCGACCTGGTCCACCTCGGTCTCGGCCCCGACGGCCACACCGCATCGCTGTTCCCCGGGTCACCTGCGCTCGACGAGACCCGCCACCGGGTCGTCGTGAACGGCGATGCGCTCCACCCCCATCCTCGCCTGACCGTCACCTACCCGTGGCTGGAGACGGCCGGGCTGATCGTGTTCACCGTCGCGGGCGAGGAGAAGCGCGACGCCTTCACCCGCATCTGCGCCGGCGAAGATCTCCCTGCGGGCCGGGTCAGGGGCGAGCGGATCATCTGGCTGGTCGACCGGGCGGCCCAGGGCTGAACCGAACGGGGCACCGGTCGCTGACCATGCCCGCAGCTCTGCGGGGCGCTTCAGCGATCTTCAGCCGCTGAAAACGGCGGAAGGCTTCCGCACGCGCGGCGGGGAGCACCGGGGACGAGCCGAGCGGAGGCCGCGCGCCCGGCGGGAGGCGTTCGGTGCCGCGCCTAGGCTCCACCTCGTGCTGACCCGCTCCGAGGCGAACGAACTCCTCGGCCGACCCCTCGACCAGATGATGGCCGAGGCCGGCCACGGGCGCGACGAAGGCCACGGTCACCGCATCACCTACTCGCCGAAGGTGTTCATCCCCCTCACGATGCTGTGCCGGGACCGGTGCGGCTACTGCACGTTCGCGAAACCGCCGGCACGGCTGGGATCGCCCTACCTCCCCCTCGACGAAGTCCTCGCGATCGCGCGGGCCGGTGCGGCGCTCGGCTGCCACGAGGCGCTGTTCACGCTCGGCGAAGCGCCCGAAGTGCGATACCCCGCGGCGGCCGAGTGGCTGGCCGCGAACGGCTACTCATCCACGATCGACTACCTCGAGGCGGCGTCCCGTCTGGTGCTCACCGAGACGGGGCTGCTCCCCCACGCCAACGCCGGCGCGCTCGGCGAGGCCGACCTCACCCGTCTCCGGGCGGTCAGCCCCTCCCAGGGGATGATGATCGAGACCCTGGCCGGCCGGCTCGGCGAACCGGGCGGCCCCCACTTCGGTGCCCCCGACAAGACGCCGGAGCGCCGCCTCGCGACGCTCGAGGCCGCCGGTCGGGCCAAGGTGCCGTTCACGACGGGAATCCTCGTCGGCATCGGTGAGACCCGGTCGGAGCGGCTCGACGCGCTCCACGCGATCGCCGAGAGCCACGCCCGCCACGGCCACGTGCAGGAGGTGATCATCCAGAACTTCCTGCCGAAGGCCGGCACCGCCATGCACCGCGAAGCCGCGTGCGACTCCGACGAGTTCCTCTGGACCGTCGCCGCGGCCCGGCTCGTCCTCGGCGCCGCCATGCACATCCAGGCACCGCCGAACCTCTCCGACGATCTCGGTGCGCTGCTCGCCGCCGGCATCGACGACTGGGGCGGCGTGTCGCCCCTCACCCCCGATCACGTGAACCCCGAGCGGCCGTGGCCCGCGCTCGACCGCCTGCGCGACGCGACCGAGGCCGCCGGGTTCACGCTCGCGCCGCGCCTCACCGTGTACCCGGAGTACGTCGCCGCGGGCGACGAGTGGCTCCACGCCGACGTCCGCACGCCGGTGCGGCACGCGTCCGACTCCGAGTACCTGAGCCGCGATCCCGAGCCCTGGAACGCCGGCGGCGACGCCGCACCCCCGGCGCTCATCCCGATGACGATCCCGCCCGACTGGCCCGGCCACGGCCGCGGCGCGGTGGGTGCCGTGCTCAACGGCGTGCTCGCGGGTGAGGAACCCGGCGTCGACGAGCTGGTGACGCTCCTCGAAGCTCGTGGTCCCGACGTCCAGCGCATCGCCGAGGTCGCCGATCAGCTCCGGAGAGACATCGTCGGCGACACCGTCACGTTCGTCCGCAACCGCAACATCAACTACACGAACGTCTGCACGTTCAAGTGCCGGTTCTGCGCCTTCTCGAAGGGCCCGTTGTCGCTCAACCTCCGCGGTGATCCCTACCTGCTCGACGCCGACGAGCTCCGCACCCGGGTGGAGGAAGCGGTCGACTGCGGCGCGACCGAGGTCTGCCTGCAGGGCGGGATCCACCCCGACTTCGACGGCGACTACTACCTCGACGTGATCCGCCTCGTGAAGAGCGTCGCGCCCGACATCCACGTCCACGGCTTCACCGCGCTCGAGGTCACCGAAGGCGCGCGACGCAACGGCGTGCCGCTCGCCGAGTACCTCGCCGAGGCGAAATCGCTCGGTCTCGCCACGCTGCCGGGCACCGCGGCCGAGATCCTCGACGACGAGGTGCGGGCGATCATCTGCCCCGACAAGATCAACACCGAGGAGTGGCTCGAGGCGCACCGCACCGCCCACTCGGTCGGTCTGCGGTCGAACGTCACCATCATGTTCGGCCACGTGGAACAACCGGTGCACGTCGCCCGGCACATGGTGCGTACCCGCACCCTGCAGCACGAGACCGGTGGATTCACCGAGTTCGTCCCGCTGCCGTTCGTGCACATGGCCACCCCGCTCTTCATCAAGGGTCGCTCCCGCATGGGGCCCACGTTCCGCGAGGCGCTGCTCATGCACGCGGTCGGCCGCATCGCGTACCGCGGCGCCATCGACAACATCCAGGTCTCGTGGGTGAAGCTCGGTCTCCCCGGCGCGCGGCAGGTGCTGCAGTCGGGTGCGAACGACCTCGGTGGCACCCTGATGGACGAGAACATCTCCCGCGCCGCCGGCGCGAGCCACGGCCAGGAGGTCGACGAAGTCGAGTTCCGGTCGATCACCGAACCCCTCGG
>JBBRHS010000204.1:0-5416 GCA_038222385.1 Acidimicrobiia bacterium | reverse complement strand
GTGCGGAAGTCGACGGTGCGGGCGGCTTCGATCTCGGCCTGCCGGTCGAGCGTCGGCTGGATGCGCGCGACCTCCTCGGCGAGGCGGGCCTCCCGGTCGGTCCACCAGTCGCCGGGTCGCAGTTCGAACCCACCGTCGGGGGTCCACGAGCTGCCCGGGTCGAGCGGGACCAGCTCGGTGGTCCCGAGGCCGCCGACCTTGTCGACGTACTCGACGAGCTCGGCCGGGGTGACCGAGTGCTCGTTGAGGTCGCGCGTCTCGGGATGCAGGAACGCGACCAGACTCGCGAACGGGATCGCGAACTGCGGTTGGAGGTGCTGCGCGGCCTCGACGAAGTCCTGCATGGTGCTCTCGCGGGTGACGAGCGCGAGGTCGGCGGGATCGTCGGCGGTGTAGCAGTAGGGGTAGCCCTGCGCCCACGAGAACGCCTTCAACATGAAGGTGGGGCGGCCCCAGTCTTCGACCATCTGGTGGGCGGCGCGGCCCCGGATCTTGCAGTCGTTCACGTCGGCGATCACGACGTCGCCGCTGCGGATCACGATCGCGGTGTCGTCGAAGCCGTACTGGTACGAGGCGATCTCGAGGTCGGGCGTGAGCTGGACCCGCTCGCCGTGGGCCAGCTCCGTCACCCGGCCGAATCCGAGCTGCTCGAGCTCCGGGCGCATGACGTCGACGCCGAACTTCCCCACCAGCATCGACGCCCGGCGATCGAGCTTGCGCAGGGTGGGGTAGTGGAAGTGGTCGGGGTGGTGGTGGGTCAGGTAGACGAAGTCGGGCGCCAGCCACGCCGGATCGAGCTCACCGATCGGGGGGTAGTGCCACCACGACCGCCAGCCGACCGAGCCCACGAGCCACGGATCGACGATCAGCGAGCCGGAGTCGATCTCGACGTGCAGGCACGCGTGCCCGATGAACGTGATGCGCATGACGGGCCGAGGCTACGCGCAGCAGGAGAAGGAGCGGAGCCGGCGGCGGAGCACCGCGGGCGGTGGTCTCGGGCGGTCGAGCCGGCGGAGCGGATTCGACCATCAGGATGGGCCTCCGCCGTTTCGGAACCCGGCGGGAGTACCGTCGTCGGCTGACGCAATGAGGGAGCAGGTCATGGAGCTGGCTGGAGCAGCCGACATCCAGAAGCTCGGCGACCTCGCCGCCGAGAGCGGGATCCACCGGGTCAGCATGCTGGCCTGGCGTGACCTCGACGACCCCGAGGCCGGCGGCTCCGAGCTCCACGCGTCGATGGTCGCACGCCTGTGGGCCGAGGCCGGGATGGAGGTCACCATGCGGACCTCGTTCGCGGCCGGGAGCCCGCAGGTGAGCTGGCGCGACGGCTACCGCGTGATCCGAAAGGCCGGTCGCTACATGGTCTTCCCGCGCGCCGCCTTCAGCGAGATGATGGGCTGGCACGGCGCCCGCGACGCGCTCGTCGCGAACTGGAACGGGAGGCCGTTCTTCTCGCCGATGTGGGCGCAGGGCCCCCGGGTGGTGTGGCTGCACCATGTGCACCGGGAGATGTGGCAGATGACGCTCCCCCCGAAGCTCGCCGGGATCGGCAGCTCGATCGAGTCGCGCTTCGCGCCGCCGATGTACCGCTTCACCCCGATCATCACCCTCTCGAAGTCGTCGAAGGACGAGCTGGTCCACGATCTCCACTTCAACCCGAAGCGCGTGAGCGTCGTACCGCCGGGCATCCACCCCCGGTTCTCACCGGGCGGCGAGAAGTCGCCGCATCCGCTCGTGGTCGCGGTCGGTCGGCTCGTGCCGGTGAAGCGGTTCGACATGCTCATCGACGCGCTCGTCGCCCTGAAGCAGCGCCAACGCGACCTCGAAGCGGTGATCGTGGGGGAGGGGTACTGCCGGGAGCAGCTCGAGAGCCAGGTCCACCAGGCGTCGGCCGAGGAGTGGATCTCGCTCCCCGGCCACCTCGACGACGCGGAGGTCGTCGACCTGTACCGGCGGGCGTGGACGGTCACGAGCGCGTCGGCCCGGGAGGGGTTCGGGATGACGATCACCGAGGCCGCCGCGTGCGGCACGCCCGCGGTCGCGACCCGGATCTCCGGCCACACCGACGCGGTGCACGACGGCCGCACCGGCCTGCTCGTCGAGGATCGTGACGAGCTCACCGACGCGCTCGATCTGATCCTGCGCGACGCCGACCTGCGGTCGCGGCTCGGTGCCGGCGCGGTGCAGTACGCGTCGCAGCTCACCTGGGGCGCGACCGCGCTCGGCACGCTCGAGGTGCTCGCGGCCGAGGCGATCCGTCGCCGTGGCCGGCGCCGCCGGTGACCGAACCGTCCGGGCCGACCACCTCGACCCGCGGATCTGCTCATTCGGGTTGGTGGAACGCGTGCGGCATCGCGCTGCTCGCCGCGCTCGCGTACATCCCGGTCCTGCGGTCGGATCCGGGCAAGGTCGCGGCCGACACGAAGCAGTACCTCTACCTCGACCCGGCCCGGTTGCTCGAGCGCGCGTGGTCGATGTGGGATCCGAACATCGGTCTCGGCACCGTCACCCACCAGACCATCGGCTACCTGTTCCCGATGGGCCCGTTCTACTGGGTCTTCGACGCGCTCCGCGTTCCCGACTGGGTCGCGCAGCGCCTCTGGCTCGGCTCGATCATCTTCGCCGCCGGCCTCGGCGTGCTGTACCTCATGCGGACGCTGGGCCGGCGCGGTCCGGGTCTCGGCGTGGCGGTGCTCGTCTACATGCTCACGCCCTACCTGCTCGACTACTCGGCGCGGATCTCGGTGATCCTCATGCCGTGGGCCGGTCTGGGTTGGCTCCTCGCGTTCGTGGTGCGCGGCCTGCGGGCCCGGGGGAGCGAAACCGGCAACGGGCTCGACGGGATCGGGCGCATCGGCGCGTGGCGGTACCCGGCGTTGTTCGCGCTCGTGGTGCAGCTGGTCGGCGGTGTGAACGCGACCGCACTCATCTTCGCCGGGATCGCGCCGGTGCTCTGGATCCCGTTCGCGGTGTGGGTCACCCACGAGGCGACCGGACGCCAGGCGTGGGGGTTCGTGTGGCGTACCGGTGTGCTCACGCTCGTCGCATCACTCTGGTGGATCTCGGGGCTCTGGGCCCAGGGTTCGTACGGCCTCGACATCCTCGAGTTCACCGAGACCATCCGCGCCGTGTCGCGCACCTCCCTCGCGCCGGAGGTGCTGCGCGGGCTCGGCTACTGGTTCTTCTACGGCCAGGACAAGCTCGGCCCGTGGACCGAATCGTCGACCGGGTACACGCAGTGGTCGTGGCTGATCGTCGTGAGCTACTCGATCCCCACGCTCGCGCTGCTCTCGGCGGCGTTCGTGCGGTGGCGTTACCGCGCCTACTTCGCGCTGCTCGTGGTCGTCGGAGTCGTGATCGCAGTCGGAACCTACCCGTACGACGCGCCGTCGCCCGCGGGCGCGCTGTTCCAGGACTTCGCGAAGTCGTCGTCGGCGGGGCTCGCACTCCGCAGCAGCGGTCGGGCCACGCCGCTGGTCGTGCTCGGCCTTGCGGTGCTGTTGGCCGCGGGCGTGGATGCGCTCCATCGGCGATACGCGGGGACGTCGTGGAAGTGGATCGGTGTCGCGGCGGCCGGGCTGGTGATGGGGCTGGCGATACTCAACCTCCCGTCGATCTGGCAGGGCACGTTCTACGGCGCCAATCTCGAGCGCGACACCGAGATCCCGCAGTACTGGGAGGACGCGATCGCGGCGGCCGACGCGGGTCCGCACGACACCCGGATCCTCGAGGTCCCCGGCACCGACTTCGCCTCCTACACCTGGGGGAACACCGTCGACCCGATCACCCCCGGGCTCACCGACCGGCCCTACGTCGCGCGCGAACTGATCCCTTGGGGTTCGCCCGCGTCGGCCGACCTCGTCAACGCGTTCGACCGCCAGATGCAGGAGGGAGTCCTCGCTTCGGCTGCGATCGCACCCTTCGCCCGCCTGGTCAGTGCCGGCGATGTGCTCGTGCGCGGCGATCTGCAGACCGACCGGTACAACCTCGTGCGCTCCCGATCGCTCTGGCGGCTGTTCGATCCGACCCCCGAGGGTCTCGGCGATCCGAAGACGTTCGGGAACGAGCCGTCGGGCGCGGCGGGCCGGATCGACGAAGCGGCCCTCGGCGCACCCGCGAACGAGCCCGCGCCGCCATCCGTCGCGCTCTTCCCGGTCGACGACCCGACGACGATCATCCGATCCGCGTCGCCCGACCGACCGGTGATCCTCTCCGGCGACGGCGAGGGGATCGTCGACGCGGCGTCGGTCGGACTGCTCCCGGGCGCCGACCGCGCCGTCCTCTACTCGGCCACCTTCGCGGGAGACCCGAAGCAGCTCGAGCAGGAGATCGACCGCGACGCCACGTTGGTGGTCACCGACTCGAATCGCAAGCGGGCGCGCCGGTGGAGCACCGTGCGCGACAACACCGGCTCCACCGAGACGGCGTCGGAACGACCCCTGGCCGAAGATCTCAACGATGCGAGGCTCGAGGTCTTCCCCGACGCCGGCATCGACGCGTACACCACGGTCGAGGAACGGGGGGTGGAACTGGTCCGGGCGTCGGGCTACGGGAACCCGATCTCGTACACGCCCGAGGACCGCGCCGCGCGTGCACTCGACGGCGACACGTTCACCGCGTGGAAGGTGGGCGCGTTCTCACCCGTCGACGGGGAGCACCTCGAGGTACGGCTCGACGACCCGATCACGACCGACCGGATCAACCTCGTGCAGCCACTCAACGGTCCCCGGGACCGTTGGATCACGAGCCTGCGGCTGCGCTTCGACGGCACCGACCCGGTCACGGTGGAGCTCGGTGACGCCTCACGGACGGAGGCTGGCCAGACGGTGCGGTTCCCGAACCGCGAGATTCGCACCCTCGACCTCGAGATCGTGTCCACAAACCGCGGCAACCCCGACGACTTCCAGGGAGTGAGCGCGGTCGGCCTGGCCGAGGTCCGCATGCGCGACGACGCGCCCGGCGCGAAGCCGGTGCGGGTCGACGAGGTGATGCGCATGCCCACCGATCTCGTGCGGGCCGCCGCAACCGATTCGATCCGGCATCCTCTCGTCTACACGATGACGCGCGAGCGCACGCTGCCACTGCCGCCGCGCTACGACCCCGAGCTGACCCTCGATCGCGTGTTCGAGGTCCCCGGGGAGCGGTCGTTCGCGATGACCGGCACCGTGCGGTTCAACCCGGCGGTGGCCGACAGTCGCCTCGACCAGCTGTTCGGGATTGTTGACGCCGCGGCCGGTGGCGTCACCGCCGATTCGTCGGCGCGGTTGCCGGGTGATCTCAAGGCGCGCGCGTCGTCGGCGATCGACGGTGATCCGACCACCGCGTGGCAGTCACCGTTCGGGGCGCCCGCGGGCCAGTCGATCTCGCTCACCCTCGCCCAGCCGGTGACCTTCGACGAGCTCGACCTCGTCGTGTT
>JBBRHS010000203.1:0-5433 GCA_038222385.1 Acidimicrobiia bacterium | reverse complement strand
TGGGCGACGATCGCCACGTTGCGCAGATCCGCGCGCGTAGACATGGGGGCCTCTCAGGGGCCCATCGTGGGCCGGGGTTGCGGGGCGCCACCGGGGGGAGCGGCGCGGGAATCCAACAGTCTAGGGCGTCGGGGTGGACGTCCCGCACCGGGGCCCGACGGCCCTGGGTCAGAAAACTCGGATCTACCGGTGATCACACGGATGTAAATGTCCAAGACGTACGGTTTGCTCAGTGCAACGACGGTAGGGAGCACACGTATGGGCGAACGGTCGGACGAGATGTACCGGGATCTCGACCTCTGCATCCGGTGCGGAGAGCTCCGGGGCGCGGTGGAGTGGATCGACGGCCGGGCGCGGCGCCGGATGCTCCAGGAGTGCGCGTGCCAGCGCGCCCTCCGCTCCGATGCGACGTCCCGGTGGTGGGGCTTCGACTTCAACGTGATCGCCGAGCTCTGTCACGTCTGCGAGTCGACGGTCGTACCGAGCGGGACCCGGTTCGCGCCGCCGGTCTGCTCCTCCTGCCGGGCGCAGGGGCTCCGGTTGCGGCCCGGCGGGACCGTCACCCGGCAGCGGCTCGGGGAGTGGTCGCGGGAGGCGCTCACCCACAACCTCCTCGACGCCGGCCTCGCACACCGGTCGGTCGTGCCGCTCGCCGACTACATCGAGGTCGTCGCGTTCGTCGACCGCGAACAGCGCGTCGACGAGTGCATCACCTTCCTCGACGACGTCGCCCGCGCCGACTGACCCCCGCGCCGCTTGACCCGCGCCGGCTGACCCGCGCCGACTGACCGGTCAGGTGTTGGGTTCGACCCCGGCGGGGCCGAAGCTCGATCCGGGGGCGCCGCCGCGCAGCACGGCGATCGGGTCGCGCAGGTCGTCGACGTAGCCGAGCGCGTATGCGCCGGGCGCGTAGCCGATCATGCGGAGGAGGTCGTCGGGAAGCCCGCGTGCGACCTCGGGTGGCACCGTGAGGTACTGGTTCTCCTCCTGACGCAACCACCCGGCGCAGTAGGTGATGTTCACGCCGTCGCGGGACGCGCCCGACCGGTTCGCTCCGCCGCCGTGGTACATCGCGCCGGTGTACAGCAACACCGAGCCCCGCTCCATCTCGGCCGGCTCGGTGTCGTCCTGGGTGAACACGAGTTTGTCGTCGAGGCGGTGGCTCCCCGGGATCAGTCGGGTCGCCCCGTTCTCCTCGGTGAAGTCGGTCATTGCCCAGATCGTGTTGCACGTGACCTCGTAGCCGGTGGGGAACGAGAAGAAGTCGAAGGCCCACTGGTCGCGGTGGATGTACTGGGCGTCCTGGTCGGGCTCGATGCTGATGATCTGCGTGAGGTGCAGCTGGAACGCGGTGGCGTGGGCGAGCACGCTGCCGACTGCCCCGACGACCAACGGGTGCATCACCAGCTGGTGCGACGACGGGGCCCGGGCCACGAGCCCGCCGGTGCGCCGGGTCCGGTGGCCGCTGAAGTCGTCGCCGTAGGGCGTGACCGCCATGAACGGCGCGAGCTCCGATCGCATCGCGTCGAAGATCTGGGGATCAACGAGCCGGTCGATGATCGCGCCACCGTCGGCCGCGAGCACCTCGGCGACCTCTTCGACGGTGCTCGTGGCGGGGAGATGACGGACCGGCACGGCCCGACGGTACCCCGCTCGGCTCAACGGGAGAAGTTGGCGCGCGGGGCGGGACCGCTGGTCACGCCCGGGATCCTCGCGGCACGATCGCGTCGATGGCCGCGAGGTCGTCGGGGGTCGGGATCCATTCTCCGGCCGCGACGTTGGCCCGGACCTGCTCCGGGCTGCTCGCACCGGCGATCACCGAGCCGACCGTCGGCTGCGCGGCGAGTCCACCGATCGCGACGTCGAGCACCGACCGGTCGCGGCTGCGCGCGAGCTCCTCGAGCTGTTCGAGCGCGTCGTAGGAACGGTCGCGCACCGTGCCGACCATCGCCTGGAGCCGGGAACCGTCGGGCGGGGGCTCGCCGCGGCGGTACTTGCCGGTGAGCAACCCGCTCGCGAGCGGGAAGTAGGGGAGTACGCCGATCCCGTGGCGCGCGCACGCCGGGACGAGCTCCCGCTCCGCCTGACGTTCGAGGAGGTTGTAGTGGTTCTGCGCGCTGACGAACCGGGCCCGACCGTGGCGGCGGGCGTGCGCCTCCGCGTCGGCCACCTGCCACGCGGCGAGGTTCGACGACCCGACGTAGCGCACGAGCCCGTCGCGCACGAGTTCGTCGAGCGCGTCGACCGTCTCCTCGATCGGCGTGATGCCGTCGGGGGCGTGGTACTGGTACAGATCGATCCAGTCGGTACGGAGCCGCCGCAGGCTCGACTCCACCGCGCGTCGGATGTAGCGCCGCGATCCGCGTGCGCCCCAGTCGGGCCCGTTGCCGCCGCCCATGTCCATGCCGAACTTGGTCGCGAGCACCACCTGTTCGCGCCGACCCTCGAGCACCTCGCCGAGATGCGCTTCGCTCCCACCGCGGATGCCCCGGGGGTCGGTGCCGTAGATGTCGGCGGTGTCGATGAGGGTGATCCCGGCGTCGAGCGCGGCGTCGACGATGGCTCGGGTGCGGTCGACCTCGGGGATGCGTCGCCCGAAGTTGTTGGCCCCGAGCCCGACGACCGACACGACCAGTCCGGAGTCGCCGAGCGGCTGGTAGCGCATCTGGCGACGGTACCTGCCGGACGTGTGCCGGTCAGGTGCGGTCGAGGAGGCGGCGGGCGGTGCCGCCGAGGAACTGGGCCATCGCGTCGTCGTCGAGGGGGAGCGCCCGCGCCTCTTCGAGCGATCGCCGCATCGGGAACCACGGCTCGTCGCTGCCCCAGATCACGCGGCCGCGGTACGCGCTCGTGTTCATGAACCGCACGAGACCGGGATCGAAGTAGCGAGGCGCGTACGCGGTGCACGACAGGTAGAGGTTCGGCCACTTGCGCATGTAGTTCATGAGCAGCTCCTCGTAGGGATGGCCCATGTGCGCGCCGATGATCACCAGGTCGGGGAAGTCGATCATCACGTCTTCGAGGAGCTCGGGGTGCTGCACGCGGGAGCGGACCCGGGGTCCCGGGATCCCGACGTTGATCCCGACCGGGATGCCGAGCTCCTCACACACCTGGTACACGGGGTAGTGGCGGGCGTCGTTGATCGGGAGCTGGCTGGTGAGGGGCATGATCCGCACCATCGAGAACCGGGGGTGCTCAGCGAGCTCGCGGATGCGCCGGACGTTGCGCGACGGTCGCGAACCGGTGACCCCCGCGGCGACGAGGAACCGCCCGGGATTGGCGTCGGCGATCTCGAGGGACCGCTCCGAGGTCCGGTCGAGGGCTCCCATCAGGATGCCGGTGTCGACATCGAGCTCGTCCATGAGCGCGAGCATCTGCTTGACCCCGACTCCTTCGCTGCCGTCGCCGCCGAGGTAGCCCGGGATGTGGGCGTTCTCGTCCTGGCCGAGGAAATCGGCGGCCGACTCCTGGGTCGTGAGGTTCACCCAAATGTCGAGAACATCCATCATGAGTCCTGGCGTAGGCGGCAAGAGTGGAAGTGACGCTAACGTCAGGTTTCTCGAAGTCGCAAGGAGACGATCACACGATGACTGCCACCGAGACCAAGCCCGATGCCAAGACCGACCGGTACACGATCATCTCGGCCGACTGCCACGCGGGCGGTTCGCACGAGCAGTACCGCGAGTACCTCGAGGCCGAGTGGGTGCCCGAGTTCGACGCGTGGCGGGGTGAGTACAGCAACCCGTTCCGAGACCTCCAGGACGACGGCCGCTCCCGCAACTGGGACGACGAGCGTCGGGTCTCCGACCTCGAGAAGGACGGCATCGTCGCCGAGGTGACGTTCCCGAACACCGTTCCGCCGTTCTTCCCGACGGGGGTCGTGATCGCGCGTCCGCCCCAGACTGCCGAGGATTACCACCGCCGCTGGGCGGGTCTGCGCGCCCACAACCGCTGGCTCAGCGACTTCTGCAGTCGCTTTCCGGCGCGCCGCGCCGGCATCGGCCAGATCTTCATCGACGACCTCGACGTCGCGATCGCCGAGGTCGAGTGGATCGCGGCGAACGGCCTGCGCGGTGGGGTGCTCATCCCCGCGATCCCCGACGACTCCGATCTGCCGCCCTACTACTCCGATCACTACGACCGACTGTGGGCGGTGTGCCAGGACCTCGACCTCGTGGTGAACCACCACACCGGCGGGAGTGGCATGCCCGATTACGGCAAGAACCCGTCTTCGACGATCCAATGGATGATCGAGACGCCCTGGTTCGCGCACCGACCGTTCTGGCAGCTGGTGATGAGCGGCGTGTTCGACCGCTTCCCGAACATGAAGCTCGTGCTCACCGAGCAGGGCTGCGACTGGGTCCCGCCGCTGCTGCGTCAGCTCGACGGCATGCACATGATGATGGCCGGCGGCCGCATCGGCGAGATGAACCTCAAGAACGACATGCGGCTGCCGCTCACACCGAGCGAGTACTTCGAGCGCAACGTCTGGATCGGGGTCAGCTTCCCCGCACCACGGGAAGCGCAGGTGATGAAGAAGCTCGGTCTGCACAAGGTCATGTGGGGTGCCGACTACCCGCACAACGAGGGGACGTCGCCGTACTCCCGTGAGAGCCTCCGCCGGTCGTTCCACGACTGGTCACCCGAAGACCTGCGGCAGGTCTTCTCCGGCACCGCGGCCGACGTCTACGGCTTCGACCTCGCCGTGCTCGATCCGATCGGGGCGCAGGTCGGCCCGAGCGTCGAGGAGCTCACCGTCCCGCTCGAGAACATCCCGAAGGGCGCGAGCAGCCCCGCCTTCTGGCGCCCGTAGACCGATCTCGGCGGGAAACTGCTCGACGTTCGAGCGTTTTCCCGCCGAGAAGCTGCTACAGGTCGGGGAGGCCGAGCGCGAGGTTGGGGGCTTCGAGGCCGCCGTCGACCTCGAGCACCTTGCCGGTGACGAAGCTGCCGGCGGGTGACGCGAGGTAGAGGGCGGCGAGGGCGATGTCGTCGGGCTCGCCGAGGCGCCGCAGGGGCGTGCCGGCTTCCATCTGCGACCGCAACGCGTCGTCGGTGAGCACGGTCTCGAGCGCGCTGGTGGCGACGGACCCGACCGCGATGGCGTTGACGCGGATGCGTGGCGCGAGGTCGGCTGCCATCAGCCGCGTCATGTGGGTGAGCGCGGCCTTGGCGGTGCCGTAGGCGACGAACCCGCGGTCGGAGAGCCGGCCGATCGCCGAGGAGATGTTGACGATCGCGCCGCCGCCGCGTTCGAGCATCGGGGGGATCGCGGCCTTGCTCAACGCGAACGCGGTGGTCGTGTTGAAGTGGAACGAGCGCTCGAGGTACCCGACGCTCGTGTCGAGCAACGGTCGGGGCGCGGAACCGCCGGCGTTGTTCACGACGATGTCGATGCCGCCGAGCTCTTCGACCGCAGCCGCGGCGAGGGCG
>JBBRHS010000202.1:0-5469 GCA_038222385.1 Acidimicrobiia bacterium | reverse complement strand
TGACCGCGACCGTCCTGCCCCCGGTGAGGCTGCCCGGGGTCATCTTGTCGATGATCGCGAGGGTGAAGGCGAGCCCCGCCGACGGACCGCTCACCGGACCGGGATCGATCGTCACGTCGACGGGAACGTCGAACTGCAGGTTGTCGGTCTCGGCGACGATCCCGAGGTAGGCCGAACCCTTGTTGGGTTCCTTCGGGTTGGCCTCGGTCTTCACCGTGACGGTCGCGACATCGGCGTCGTCGCCGTTGCGCTCGATGGTGAGCTCGACCGGATCGCCGGGAGTGCGTTCGCGCACGAGCGGACCGAGTTGCGCGACCAACGTCACCGGTTGCCCGTCGACTGCGGTGATCACATCGCCCGGCTCCAGCGTGCCCTCCGCCGGCGCGTCCTCGCCGACGACGAGCACCCGCGCGCCCGAGCCGGCCTCGGTCACCGTGTAGCCGAGCTTCTCGAGCGCGACCTTGGTTGCCACCTGTTGCGAAGTGTCCATCGCCTGCACGTTGCGCTTGCGGTCCTGCTCGGGAGTGGTGTCGCCGAAGTAGTCGCCGAACGAGATGACCTGGGCGTCGTCGTCGAGTGACGCACCGACGTACCGCCAGAGGTTCGGCTTGCCGTTGGAGATGGAGACGGTGAGGAACAGCAGCGACCCGGTCGACCGGTAGGTCGGCGCGCCCTTCACCGACACCGAGCCGAGCACCGGGGTGGCGTCACCCGGTTCGATGATCACGTAGCTCAACGGGATGAAGAGACCGGCAACCGCGACGGCGACCACCAGGGACACCAGGATGCCGAGCCCACGCATCCACGGACGCGGCGAGTGCCCCGGCCCCACCGGCCCGTTGGGCCCGTCGGGCCCGTCCGACGCAAGCTCAGGTCGGGAGGTCACCGCGCCGATGCATGGACACGCGATGCATCAACCGGTTGAGACGAACCGGGGCGTGCGTCGGGCACTCCGACACAGGGGAAGTCGATGACGAGCACCATGATCACGCAGCCTGCCACGACCGGAGCACCGATTCGGTCGCGACCGACCCGACTGCTCGCGTTCGGCAAGCTCGTCGGGCTCGTGGTTGCCATCGGGACCGGCGCGGCGCTCGCCGTCGCCGCTGGGATCGGGCTCGCCGCACTGCTCGTGACCGGCGCCTCAGGCTGACGAGATCCCGTCAGGCGCCGGCGCGCGGCGACGAGACCAACGTGCCGACCACGACGTAGCGGTACGCCGCGCTCCCGGGCGGGTGGCAGGCGAAGAGCGTGATCGTGCGCCCCGGACGCTGGGTGACGATGTCGACCTCCTCGGGCGTCACGACCTCACTGCCCGTCACCGAGTACGTGTACCGCCCGGTGTCGTCGGCGAGCACGATGGTGTCGCCGGCGAGGAGATCGTCGATGTCTCGGAACGGCTGCGTGAAGGTCGCCCGGTGGCCGGCGATCACCACGTTCCCCCAGCCTCCCGGTGCCGCGGTACCGGGCCAGTGACCCGGACCCTTGTCGAGCACCGTGAGCCAGATTCCCTCGGAGACCGACGTCACGAGGCCGATCCGGGGGATCTCGATCGACGCGATCTCGACGACCGGCACGTCGGCGTACTCGTCTTCGGGTGGGTTCTCGGGCTGCGAGAGCGGGATCGTGGTGGTCGATGCACTCGGTCGCGTGGTCGACGACGCGACGGTACCGAGCAGGACCGGCGAATCGCCCGACGCAGCACCGTCGTCGGGTGCGAAGACGGTCGCGGCGCCCACCACGACCGCCACCACGACGAGCGCGACCGCGACGACTGCACCGCTCCGCGCGATCCGACGGCGTCGTGGAAGCGATCCGTCGTCATCCATCCCGGGATCCTACGACCTGACCGTCGTGAGATCCCTGGCGGACCCGTCGTGAGATCCCTCGCGGACCGGGTCAGATCCCCGGCGCCCTCGGCGTCGACACGAGGCGGGCGTGCACGACGTACCGGTAGCCCTCACTCCCGGGCGGATGCGGCGCGACGAGGGTCAGGGTGTGGCCCGAGGTCTGGGTCATCACGTCGAGCGCGTCGTCGGCAACGACTTCGCTCATCTCGACCAGGGACGTGTACGAGCCGGTCCTGTCGCCCACCACGATCGGATCACGGGGCGTCAGCTCGCCGATGCGCTCGAACGTGGCGGCCGACGTGCTTCGATGTCCGGCGATGACGAGGTTGCCGTACGCACCCGGAGCCGCTGTCCCCGGCCAGTGGCCCGGGCCCATGTCGAGCACGTTCGTCGCCACCCCTTCGTGCACCGCCGCTTCGAGTTCGATCGCCGGGACCGACACCGTCGTGGCCGAGACCACACCGACCGTCGGAGGTGACGGCTCCGCCGATGCCGGACCCGCGACGCCGACTCTCGTCGATGAGGCATCGCTCTTCGTCGACGTGCCATCCGTCACACGCGCGCCGCGCACGACCACGTCGCCGGAAGGTAGCGACGACTGCGACGCGGCTCCGGCGACGAGCGCGATCGCGAGCGCGGCCACGACGAGGATGGCTGCGACCAGCAGAAAGACCGCGGTTCGACCGTGCCGGTCGTCCGGCTGTTCCCAACGCACCGATCGACCGTACCGATCTGGACGAAACCTGTCGTGAGTCACCCGACCCCTTTCGCCGACACGGATCCTTCGGCGCGCGCGGCTGCGGCTGCCGCGTCCGGGCGCGCTCGGCCTGCCACCCGCGACGAGACGGCCGCATTGGTTCAGCTCGCCACCGACGATCCCGACCCACGCGTGCGCGCGGCAGCGCTCGGGGCCGTCGTGCGCGCTGCGGGACGGGCGCGCACGGAACGGGTGTGGCGACGCGCGGCGACCGACCCCGATCTCTCGGTCCGTCGGCGAGCCGGCGAACTCGCTCCCGCCGTCGCGGTCCCGCTCCGCCCCGTGCTCCAGCTGCTGGCCGACCCCGAGTGGTCGGTCGTGGAGGCCGCGGCCTGGGCCGTGGGCGAGATCGAGTGGTCAACGGCGAACCGCGGCCGCGCGGTCCGGGCACTCGCCGTGCTCGTCGTCGACCACGACGATCCGCTCGTGCGCGAGGCCGCGGTCGCCGCCGTCGGCGCGATCGGTGATCCCGCCGGCCTCCCGGCCGTCCTGCGGGCGACGCGCGACCGGCCGACCGTGCGGCGCCGGGCCGTGCTCGCCCTGGCGCCGTTCGAAGGGCCCGCAGTCGAAGCCGCGCTCGAAGCCGCCCTCACCGACCCCGACTGGCAGGTCCGCCAGGCCGCCGAAGACCTTTTCTGATGGTCAGGAGAAGAAGCGGAGCGGGCGGACACCACCCACGCGGGACGAAGACGGGTGAGGGATCCCGGCCCGCGCCGCGGATTCGACCGTCAAGATGGTCAGGAGAAGAAGCGGAGCGGGCGGAGACCACCCCCCGGGACGAAGACGGGTGGGCGATCGAGCCCGCGCCGCGGATTCGACCCGAAGTCAGGTGCGGGGCGAGCCCATGAACATGTCCTTCAGGCGATCGAAGCTCTCGAGGCAGCGGCCGGCGCCGAGCACCACGCATTCGAGTGGTGCCTCCACCAGACGGACGGGCAGTCCACTCTC
This sequence comes from Acidimicrobiia bacterium, assembly GCA_038222385.1. Classification (GTDB taxonomy): domain Bacteria; phylum Actinomycetota; class Acidimicrobiia; order IMCC26256; family JANYLB01; genus JANYLB01. Next base: position 1,914 of record JBBRHS010000202.1, on the reverse strand, counting down.
CTTGGCGATCCGCTTGTCGAGCCCCCGCAACATCCCGCCGCCCCCGACCAGGTGGATCCCCTGGAGGATCAGGTCCTGGGCGAGCTCCGGTGGGGTGTCGGCGAGCGCGGCGATCACCGCGTCGCAGATCGCGCGGGTCTGCTCCTCGATCGCGTCCCGAACCTCTTCGGGCGAGAGGATGATCGTCTTCGGGAGACCGCTCATCAGGTCGCGACCGCGGACCTCGGCCTTGTACTCGTCGTCGGTCTGCGCGGCCGATCCGATCGCGAGCTTGATCTCCTCGGCGGTGCGCTCCCCGATCGCGATGCCGTACTCGCGTCGCACGTACGACTGGATCGCCGCGTCGATGTCGAAAGAACCCACCCGGACCGCTTCGAGCGCGACGACCCCACCGAGCGAGATGACCGCGACCTCGGTGGTACCGCCGCCCACGTCGACGATCATGTTACCGAGCGGTTCGTGGATCGGCAGCCCGGCACCGATCGCCGCGGCCATCGGCTGTTCGATCAGATACGTCGTCGCCGCACCGGCGCGTCGCGCCGCCTCGAGGACCGCCCGCTGCTCGACGTGGGTGATCGCCGACGGGACGCAGATCAGGACCCGGGCCCGGTACAGCCGGTTGACGCCGGCGCGTTGGAACAGCAAGTGGATCATCCGCTGCGTGATCTCGAAGTCGGTGATCGCGCCGCCCCGCAGAGGCCGGACCGCGACGATGTAGCCGGGTGTCCGGCCGATCATCTGCCACGCCTCGTGGCCCATCGCGAGCACGTCTTGGGTGCGGCTGTTGAGAGCGATGACCGTCGGCTCGTTGAGGATGATCCCCTGTCCACGTGAGTAGACCAGGGTGTTCGCCGTGCCGAGGTCGATCGCGAGGTCCCTACCCAGAGCGGCGCCCTCGCTGCGGGTCGGGAGGCGGGGGTGCAATCGCCTCGAGGCTCTGTTCGAACTCCTCGATGCTCGCGTCGATGCCGGTCGGGCGCCGGTTGCGGAACATCACGATCGCGACGCCGGCGACGATCAGTCCGAGGGCCAGCAGCAGATACTCCATGCCCGACCCCTACCGAGCCGGGCCGACCGCGGATGACGGCGGACCGACCGACGTAACGGGACGGGACGCGTCGGACCACTCCGACCCGCCCGACCAGTGCTCACGCTTCCAGATGGGAACCGTCTCCTTCAGGGTGTCGATGCAGAAACGCGCCGCGTCGAACGCCGCACCGCGGTGCGGCGCCGAGACCACGACCAGCACGGAGGCCTCCGAGAGCTCGAGATCGCCGAGCCGGTGCATCAGCGCGATGCGTTCGACCTCGGGAAAGCGGGTCCGCGCGCCGACGGCCACCGCGGTGAGCCGCTCCTGCGCTGCTTCCTCGTAGGCCTCATAGGAGAGCCCGGTCACTCCGTCGCGGCCGTCGGCATGATCCCGCACGACGCCGATGAAGGTGACCACGGCACCCGACCGCGGGGTGGTCGCCCACGTGGTGATGTCCGCAACGGGCAGCACCCCACGCGTGAGCGCGATCCGCGTTGCGTCGGGTGTGTGGTGCTCATCGGGGGATACGGCCACGTCACCTACTGTACGAGACGCCACCAGGTCCACGACAAGCGTCGCCGAGCCCGGACGAGCGGAGGCAGGAGAAGGCCCGGGGGCCGCGGTCTCTTTCCGGGGCGTCGTCGGTACAATCCGAATCCATGCCGCTCGACGATCCCGGCGACGACGGGCCGAACGGTTCGCCCCCGGACCCCCTCGACCGCCTGTGGGTCCACCCGTCGGAGCTGCAGGCCCGGTCCCGTCCCACGCCCCCGCCACCGCGTGCTCCCGGGCGAACCCGCGACTGGTGGCTGATGCTCGCGGCCGGAGCGACCGGCGCCCTGGTCGCCACCGGAACCCTCGCGCTCACCGGCCTCCTCGGAGGC
>JBBRHS010000201.1:0-5481 GCA_038222385.1 Acidimicrobiia bacterium | reverse complement strand
CGAGGCTGTCGCCGCCCACGCCGCGCTCATCGAGGCCACGACCCGGGTGCAGTGCGGGAGCCTCGTGTACTCCGTCGGCTACCGGCATCCCGCGATCCTCGCCAACGCGATGGCCACACTCGACCAGATGGCCGACGGCCGGGTCGTGCTCGGCATGGGCGCCGGGTGGGCCCAGATCGAATACGACGCCTACGGCATCCCGTTCCCGCCCGCTCCGGTCCGGCTGCGCCAGCTCGACGAGGGCATCCAGTGCGTGCGAGGCCTCCTCACCCAGGACGTCACGAACTTCGACGGCGAGTTCTTCACCCTGCACGACGCCCGCTGCGAGCCGAAACCGGTCCGGGCGCGACTCCCGATCTGGATCGGCGGTGGCGGCGAGAAGGTCACGTTGCGGATCGCCGCCCAACACGCCGACGGGTGGAACGTGCCGTTCATCTCCCCCGCCGACTACGCCCGCAAGGTCGGCGTGCTCGGTGAGCACTGCGAGCGTGCGGGGCGCGATCCGGCTTCGATCACCAAGGCCGTGAACGTGGGCCTCGCGTACAGCGAGGAAGACCTCGACGCCCAGTTCGGCGGCGGCATGTCGCAGTACGTGCGTCCCGGGGTGCTCATGGGATCCACCCAGGAGATGATCGACCAGATCGGCGCCTACGGCGACGCCGGGGCCGAATGGGTGATCATCGCACGCCGCGCCCCCTTCGACGCCGAGAGCATCGACCGCTTCGCCGCCGACGTCCTCCCCACCTTCACGTGAAGCGCGCCGACGCCAGCCCCGTTGGTGCGACTGTCCACCCTATAGGTGGCCCAATCGCACCAACGCTTCGACGCGCGGGGTGAGCGAGCCCGAGTTCCGGCTGGATCCGCTCACGCGAGAGTGGGTGCTGGTCGTCGGGAACCGTCAGGACCGGCCGAACCTCCCGGCGACGGGGTGCCCCTTCTGCGTGGGTGGACTCGAGGCGCCCGACCCCTACGAGGTCCGGGCGTTCGAGAACCGGTGGCCGGCATTGAGTCCGGGTCCGCGGATCGACGCCGACCCGTTCGACCGCCCCGGCCCGTTGCCCGCACGCGGCGCGACCGAGGTGTTGCTGTACTCACCCGACCACGACGCGTCGCTCGGTTCGATCGGCGTCGCGGGCGTCCGCGCGGTCGTCGACCTGTGGGCTGAGCGGACCGCGGCACTGCTGGCGCGTCCCGAGATCGAGTACGTGCTGGTGTTCGAGAACCGGGGGCGGGAAGTCGGCGCCACCATCGATCATCCCCACGGTCAGGTGTACGGCTTCCCGTTCGTGCCGGCGGTCCCGCGACGCGAAGCCGAGGTCGCGACGGAGCACGGGTGCCAACTCTGCGCGACCCTCCCCGGCGAGATCGCCGACGGGTCGCGCATCGTCGCACGACATGGGGACTGGGTCGCGACCGTCCCGTACGCGTCGGGCTATCCGTACGGCGCGCTCATCGCCCCGCTCGACCATGTCCCCACCCTCGCCGCCCTCGACGACACCAGCCGTGACGAGCTCGCCGGCACGCTGAGCGACCTCGTGAGCCGGTACGACCGGCTCTTCGACCGCCCCTTCCCGTACCTGTTGTGGGTGCACCCCGGCGTGCACCTGCACGTGCACCTTGCGCCGCCGCTGCGATCGGCCGACACCCAGCGCTACGTCGCGTCAGCCGAGGTCGGGACGGGGACGCTCCAGAACCCGGTCGCCCCCGAAGCGGCTGCCGCCGCACTGCGCGAGGCTTGACCCTCGACATGGCCGAGACCGCGACGATCCTCGTGACCGACCTGGTCGACTCCACGGCCACTCGCGTGCGCCTCGGCGAGGACCGGGCCGAGCAACTCCGCCGCGATCACGACTCCCTCCTGGTGGAACAAGCAGGCGCGCACGGCGGGAACGTGATCAAGGGACTCGGCGACGGGCTGCTCGTCGCGTTCAGCGGCGCGGCCGAAGCGCTCGCCGCCGCGGTCGCGATGCAGCAGGCCCTCGAGGGATACGGGCGCCGCGAGGGCCTGACCCTCGCCATGCGGGTCGGGGTGTCGGCGGGAGATGTGACCTTTGAAGACGGCGACTGCTTCGGCACCCCGGTGATCGAGGCATCCCGACTCTGCGGCGAAGCCACGCCCGGTCAGATCCTCCTGGCCCAGCTCGTCCGCCTGCTCGCCGGCGCGCGGGGCGACTTCGCATTCACCCCCCTCGGGCCGACGGAGCTCAAGGGCCTCCCCGAGCCGCTCGACGTGCTCGAGCTCGGCTGGGAACCGGTCGAACGCTCGACTGGCCTGCGCACCCGCACACCGTTCGTCGGCCGTGAGCGCGAGCGCGACACCCTCCGCCAGTGTTGGGAGCTCGCGGCCGGCGGCGAAGGAGGCGTTGCGCTCATCTCGGGCGAGCCCGGCATCGGCAAGACGCGCCTGGTGAACGAGCTGTGCGAGCAGCTGGTCCAGCCGGCCGGCGGAGTGGTGCTGATCGGTGGGTGCCACGACGGCGACGTCGTCGCGAACGCGCCGATCGTCGAAGCCCTCACCGAGTGGATTCGTCACACCGACGCCGACGACGCGCGCGCGATCCTCGGCTCCGACGCTGCAGTCGTGGCCCGCATGGTCCCGGCGATCCAGGACCGCCTCCCCGAGATCGACGAGCCGCTCCCCGCTACTCCCGACGCCGAGACTGCCCGGTCCCGTGACGCGGTGACCCAGGTCCTGCTCCGCCTCGCGGAACGCGCGCCCGTGGTCCTGGTGCTCGACGACCTCCACTGGGCCGACGACGCATCGGTCGGCATGCTCCGTGCGATCGGTCGGGCCGCCCGTGGGTCCGACTCCTCGTCGTCGGAACGTTCCGGGAGACCGACATCGACCGGCGCCACCCGCTCGCCACCGCACTCGCAGTGATGCAGCGCGAGACCGAACCCGCCCGAATCGTGCTCACCGGGCTCGACGCCACTGCGGTGAACGCCCTGCTGACCCGCCTCGCCGAACACGAGGTACCCGAGGAGCTGTCGACGCTTCTCGCGGCCGAGACCGAGGGCAATCCGTTCTTCCTGCGCGAAACCCTCCTTCACCTGATCGAAGAGGGTCGTCTGCGGTTCGAGGGCGGCCAGTGGACCGTCGGCGACGACCTGAGTCAGCTCGGGGTCCCGGCCGGCATCCGCGACGTGATCGGACGCCGGCTCTCGCGCCTCGGTGACGCCGCCAACCGGCTCCTCGCTGCGGGTGCGCTGTTCGAGGTGTCGTTCCCACTCCCGGTCGCGGCCGAGGTCGTCGGGCTCGACGACGACGAAGCACTCGACGCGATCGACCAGGCGCTCGAGGCGCGCATCGTGCGGGCGACCGAGGAGTTCGACCACTACGCGTTCACGCATGCCCTCTTCCGGCACGCGTTGGTGGAGGAGCTGAACCCGAGCCGCCAGGTCCGGATGCACCGGGCGATCGCGACCGCGCTCGAGCAGCAGCTCCGGGGGGAACCGGCGCCGGCCACCGCCGCTGCTCTCGCCCGCCACTACCACCGCAGCGCCGCGTTGCCCAACGCCGAGCAGGGCGTGCCGTACGCCGTCGCGGTGGCCGACGACGCGGGCCGGCGCTACGCGAAGCACGAGGAGTACGCCGCGCTGCTCGTCGCGCTCGAGCTCCTCGCAGAAGGCGACGACCGGTCGGTCGAGCTCCGCCGCCGGCTCGCCGACGCCGCGGTGTTCACCCAGATCGGCGCCGAGGAGGTCCTGCGGGTCGTCGAGACGACCGCCCGCGAGATCGAAGCCGCTCAGGGTGCCGACGCTGCGTGCGACTTCGTCGCCGACCTGGCGATGACCTCGGCCTCATTCGGAGACATCCGGCTCGTCTGGCGGGTCGGGGCGCTCGGACGGCGCTGGTTGCGGCCCGATCGGCGCGACGCGACGTACGTCGTGCTGCGTGCGCTCGAGCTCATGCAGTGCAACTTCGAGGATCCCGACAACCCGGGAATACCCCTCGATACTCCCGAGAGCCGCGACCTCGGTGAGACCATGCGCCGGGTCCCACCAGCGGAACTCGCCGGCGCCATATGGCTCCAGCTGGGATCTCGATCCGAGGCGCAGCGGAGCTACGAGTCGTTCGTGGTCGACAGGAGTGTCGATGCCATGTGGTCGAGGTGGCCGATCACGCAACTCTGGGTTCTCGGCGCCCATCGCGAGCTCGTAGCCGAACTCTCACTGATGCACGACAGCGCTCTCGAACGAGGAGTGCTTCCGCTGGTCGTGTTTTCGCTCGCGATGCAGGCCCGCGCGCTCACAGTGCTCGGCGAGCACGACGCGTGCGACGCCGCCATCGACGAAGGAATGGCGCTGGTACCCCGCATCGCCGACACCTCGAACGCTACGTTCCAGCTCATCGCCGCGGTGTTCCTCCGGCGACTGGTCCGGGGAGAACTCCTTGCATCGGCCGAGATCGAGGGGCTGTCAGCCTCCGAAGACCAGCCCGAGACCCGGTGGGCGTTCCTCGCCGTGCGCGCGTCCGGTGGCCTCACCTTCGCGATGGAAGGCCGCGCCGACCAGGCGATGGCGCTCTACCGAGACTGCCTGGTGATCGCCGACCGGGTTGCAGGCTGGGCCCAGAACTATCCGCTCATCCTCTCCTACCTCGCCCGGATCCTCTGGACGCTCGAGTCGACCGAAGGACTCGAGGATCTCGAGCGCAACCTGCGGGAGAAGGTCGTCGAACCCGACGTCCGCTACCCCGAGGTCGACGGGCGGTGGTCGCTCGCGCACCTCTGCGCGCTCACGGGGCGCATCGACGAAGCTCGCACCTGGTTCGAGCAGGCCCGCCGGGTCCTCACCGAACAGGAGAGCGCGGCGCTGCTCGTCGCGGTCGACTTCGACGAAGCCGAGATGGAGATCCGCCTCGCCGCCGACGGTGACGCGCCACGCGCCCGCACGCTCCTCGCCCGGGCCCGAGCGGGCTGCAGCCACCCCGCGATGGCGCCCTGGCTCCCGAGGATCGACGCCCTCGAAACCCGCCTCGCCCACCCGAGCTGACCGAACTCTCCGAACTTGGTGCGGCCACCGGTTGAGCCCGACGCCTGATCAGGCAGACGGGGCGCCGAGGCCTCTCTTCTTCTTGGCCTTGAAGGCGCCGACGATCTGGTCCTCGGTGAAGCCGGGCGGGACGGTGCCGCTCGACGCGTAACGGTACAGCGCGGTCTGGAAGACGACGCTGAGCGCCGACGTGACGATCATCACGCCGACGAGCCAGATCGTGCCGAGCACGATGGCTGCGACGATCAACGCGGTCACGCCGGTCGCGAAGAGGAGGAACGCCACCGGCAGTGCGACCAGGATCGCGAGCAACGCAACGAGGCCGACGCCGCCCTGGCCGATCACGTTCTCACCCCAGGTGCGCTTGAACATCGAGGCCGATTCCTTGATCGCGGCACCCACCGACACGTGCTCGAGCACGATGAGCGGGAGTACGAGGAAGGTCACCAACGACCAGGCCACGCCGATCAGGCCGATCACGATCCG
>JBBRHS010000200.1:0-5504 GCA_038222385.1 Acidimicrobiia bacterium | reverse complement strand
CGTCGGTGCACCCGTTCTTCGTGGCGACCCAGGCCCACCCCGAGTTCAAGAGCCGCCCCGACCGGCCCCACCCGCTGTTCGCGGCGTTCGTCGCGGCGGCCCACCGTCGGGCCGAGGGCCGTGCGCCGCGCCTGCCGCTCGAGGCCGAGCCGTCCGACGCGCTCGCTTGAGTCCGAGCGAGACAGGCTTCTCGATCGTCGGTTCGGAGGTCGCTGCTTCGACCGGCTACCTCGACATCGAACGGCTCGAGATCCAGGCACCCGACGGCAGCCGCCACGAGCGCAGCGTGGTCCGGCATCCGGGCGCCGTGTCGGTCGTCGCGGTCGAGCCGTCGGGGACCCGAACACTCCTCGTGCGCCAGTACCGGGCGAGCATCGACCGTGAGCTGCTCGAGGTGCCGGCGGGCAAGCGCGACGTCGACGGAGAACCACCGGAGGTGACCGCGGCCCGTGAGCTCGACGAGGAGGTAGGGCACCGCCCCGGTCGACTCGTGAAGCTCGCCGAGTTCCACAACTCGCCCGGCTTCTGCGACGAGCTCAGTCACGTGTACCTCGCGCTCGACATCGAGCCGACCGACGGCCCCAGCCCGGTCGGACCCGAGGAGAGCGCGATGACGCTCGAGTGGATCGACCTCGCCGACGTCGAGCGGCTGATCGCGTCGCGCGAGCTCGTCGACGCCAAGAGCATCATCGGACTCCTCCTCGCCCGTCGCTACCTGGCGGGGGAGTTCCCGGGCCTGCCGTGACGCCACCACTCGCGGCGACGAAGGACCGCGTCGGCCGGTTGCTCGACGAGTACGACACGTGGCTCGCCGTCGAACGCGGTCTCGCCCCGAACTCGCTCAGCGCCTACCGGCGCGACCTCCGTCGGTACGCGGCGTACCTGCGCGACCGGGACATCAACGATCCACGTGACGTCGACGAGTCGGTGGTCGTCGACTACGTGCGCACGCTCGAGGACGCGCGTGACGACAACGGCCGACCCCGGTTCGCCAAGGCGTCGATCGCGCGGGCGCTCGTGGCGGTGCGGTCGTTCCACCGGTTCTGCGTCGACGAGGGCCTCGCCGCGACCGATCCCTCCGAAGAGGTCGGGGCCCCGCGGGTCCCGCAGGGCATTCCGAAAGCGCTCACCGAACCCGAGGTCGAGGCCCTGCTCGGCGCGGTCCCCGGCGACGGGCCGCGCGCGCAGCGCGACCGGGCGATCCTCGAGACGCTCTACGCGGCCGGTCTGCGGATCAGTGAGCTCGTCGGGCTCGACCGCGAAGACGTCGATCTCGACGGCGGCCTGCTGCGGGTGCTGGGCAAGGGTTCGAAAGAGCGGATCGTGCCCATCGGTCGCACCGCCCGGGCGGTGCTCGGTGACTACCTCACTTCGGGCCGCCCCGAGCTCGAGCGGCCCCGGACGCGTACCCGGGCCGACGGCGAGGCCGTGTTCCTCAACGCCCGTGGTGGGCGGCTCACGCGCCAGGGGTGCTGGAAGATCGTCCGGGCGGCGGGGGAGCGGGTCGGGCTCACCTCGCGGCTGTCACCGCACGTGCTGCGGCACTCCTGCGCGACCCACATGCTCGAGCACGGTGCCGACATCCGGGTGCTCCAGGAGCTGCTCGGACACGCGAGCCTCTCGACCACGCAGGTGTACACGAAGGTCTCGCCCGAGCGCCTCCGTGATGTCTACGACCGGGCCCATCCCCGGGCCCGGTCGACCTGATCGCCGCGGTCCTGCAACGGGCCGGTGGGGAGTAACCTCGGGTCATGGCCCAGCCGACCCACGCGTCGCGGCGCGCCCAGTTGACCGACGAGCGCGACCGGCTCGCCGACCAGCTGCGTCAGCTCGGTCGCGGCCCGGGCGCGGAGCTCGACTTCGACGAAGGCTTCGCCGACACCGGCCAGGTCACCGCCGAACGGGGCGAGGTCGACGCGATCGCGGGGACGCTCCAGGAAACCCAACAGGAGATCGACGACGCCCTCGAGAAGTTCGACGCCGGCACCTACGGCCGCTGCGAAGAATGCGGCGCCGAGATCGCCGACGCCCGCCTCGAGGCGATGCCGGCGGCCCGTCACTGCATCACCTGTGCGCGACGTTGACGCGCCGCTGATGCAGGAGAAGGAGTGGAGCCGGCGGCAACGCCGCGCGGAACGGATGTGGTGGGCGATCGAGCCGGCGCAGCGGATTCGACCGTAGAGAGGTGAGTGTCGAGCTCGAGCAGAAGCTCGTCTTCTTCGGCTGCCTGTTCGCGGCGATCATCCTCCACGAGATCAGTCACGGCGTGATCGCGCTGTTCTTCGGTGACGACACCGCCAAGAAGGCGGGTCGCCTGACGCTCAACCCGATCCCGCACATCGACCCGTTCGGCTCGATCATCCTCCCTGCGATGATGACGCTCGCGGGGTTCGGTGCGTTCGGGTGGGCGAAACCCGTGCCGGTGAACCCCTCCAAGCTGCGTCACTCGCGGCGCGACATGGTCTACGTCGGCCTGGCCGGTCCCATCACGAACTTCGTGCTCATGGCCGTCTCGGCGCTCGCGGCCCGGGCGGTGTTCCACGCCGTCGACCCGAACGTGAGCTTCCTCTCCGACCTGCCGCTCGCGATCCAGGTCCTGTACTGGTTCGCGTACGCCAACCTGCTGCTCGGCCTGTTCAACCTGCTGCCGATCCCACCGCTCGACGGCTCGTCGCTCGTCGAGCGGTTCCTTCCCGAGGCGTGGCTCGCGAACTGGTACAAGTACCGGCCCTACGGCTTCCTGCTGCTGTTCGCGCTCGTGTTCTGGTTCGACATCTTCACGCCGATCCTCCGCCCGTTCCAAGACGAGCTCTTCCAGTTCATCTTCCTGTCCTGACCGCCGGCTCCGGTCGTGGGGTCGCGTCAGGCGTCGTAGAAGTACGGGTCGTGGAGGCCGATCACGGTGCGCTCACGTTCGGTGGTCGCGCGCGCGACCGCCTCGGGTGAGAGCTGGTTGCTGACCCGCGGGGTGCGGATCCGCTGCGCGATGTCGCGGCGGCCGTAGTGGACCTGGAGGAAGTATCGGCCCCGGCCGCCGTCGGCGGGGAGGCCGCGATGCCAGACGTCGGACACGAACATCGCGACGTCGCCCGCGGCACCGACGAGCGCGACGGGCGGTCGACCGTCGTAGGTGAGATCGGGGTCCTCCATCTGCTCGAACGGCGCCAGCCGGCCCGAGCGGTGGCTCCCGGGAACGACCATGCTCGGGCCGTCGGCCATGGTGAGATCCTGCAGCAGGATGTGGGCCCCGATCGCGAAGATCGGGTAGGGGATCCGCTCGTCCCACGGCACGCCCTCGGGGCGCGGGACGTGTGGTCCGGCGTCGCAGTGCCAGGGTCCACCCTCGAACTCGGCGACGTTGCGCCAGGCCTTGTCGGCGAGCACGTGACAGTCGTCGCCGAGGAGGGGTTCGATCACGTCGAGGATCCGGGGGTGGGCCACCATCCGCTGGCAGGCGGCGTTGCGGTTCGACATCTCGTAGCGGTACTCGTCGGTGCGGCCCCGCTCGGGTCCGCTCGCGTCGAACACCGCATCGATCTCGGCGACGAGATCGGCGACCTCGCCGGGGTCCAGGACGCCGCGGATCACCGCGTAGCCGTCGCGCTCGAGTTGGATCGTCTCGGGTGGGGCCTCGCCCTCGTAGACACCGAGGTTCTTCAGGAGTCTCCGGATCATCGGGACCGACGCTACCGAGCGTCCGGGGGCGCGGCCAGTACGCTGCGGCCGGTGCGTCACCTCGTCGCCCGGTTCTTCCGGTCCCTCCGGCCGTCGCCGCCGACGCCGACCGACGACGAGTGGGCCGCCGGCTTCCTCACACCGGCCGAGCAGGAGCTGTACGCGGCGATGCCGTTCGGCGACCGTCGCCACGCGGTCGACGGGGCGCGTGCCGTCGCCGCGTCGGTGCCGGAGCCGTTCTGGCACGACGCCGTCGAGGCGGCGCTGGTGCACGACGTCGGGAAGCGTCACGCCCGACTCGGTGTGTTCGGTCGGAGCGTCGCGACCTTGATCGGATGGTTCGTGCGGAGCGACGCGAGTCGGGCCGCGCTCGCCGGGCGAGCCGGCCCGTTCGGTCGCGTCGGCCAGTACCTCCGTCACGGCGCGGTCGGTTCCGAGGAGGTCGCCGCGGCCGGGGGAAGCCCTCTCGCGGTCGGGTGGACCGCCGATCATCATCACCGCTCTGGCTTCGCGTCGCTCCCGGCGCCGGCGCCGGTCGTCGAAGCGCTCGACGCAGCCGACCACGACTTCTGATGCCGGACCTCGCGGGCGATGCTGCGCTCAACGCAGGAGGGCGAGCACCGCGTCGAGCGGGCGGAAGTCGACCAGCGGGCCGGCGTGTCGGTGCACGCGGCTCCACTCGTCACCGGCTCGACGGACCACCTCGGTTCGGCGGACGCCGCGCACGCCTCACGATCGCGTGAGCAGCCCCGCGGCGCGGCGCACGCGATCCATCACGCCGGACGCGAACGCCTCGGCCTTGTCGGCGCCCTCCGCGAGGATGCGTTCGACCTCGCCGGGGTCGGCGGCGAGCGCTTCGTAGCGCTCCCGCACCGGCCGCACCGCTTCGACGACGGCCTCGGCGACCGCCGTCTTGAACACGCCGTACCCGGAACCGGCGAACTCGGTCTCGACGGCTGGGATCGGCCGCTCAGTGACCGCAGCGAGGATCTCGAGCAGGTTCGAGATCCCGGGCTTCTCGGTCGGGTCGTAGCGGACCTCCGCGCCCGAATCGGTGACCGCCGACTTGACCTTCTTGGTGATCGCTTTCGGATCGTCGAGCACGAGCACCGTGCCCTGGGGCGAGTCGGCCGACTTCGACATCTTCGACGTGGGGTCCTGGAGGTCCATGATCCGGGCGCCGGTGGTCGGGAAGGTGCCCTTCGGGACCACGAACGTGTCGCCGAAGCGGTGGTTGAAGCGCAGCGCGAGATCGCGGCTCAGCTCGAGGTGCTGGCGCTGGTCGTCGCCGATCGGCACCTCGTCGGTGTCGTAGAGGAGGATGTCGGCCGCCATCAGCACCGGGTAGTCGAAGAGGCCCGCGGTGACCGATTCCGGGGTCGAACCGCCGTGCTGGGCAGATTTGTCCTTGAACTGGGTCATCCGCCGGAGCTCGCCGAAGGTTGCGACGTTGTTGAGGATCCAGCACAGCTCGGCGTGCTGGGGGACCTGGCTCTGCACGAACAGCAGGCAGCGCTCGGGGTCGAGGCCGGAGGCCAGGAGGAGCGTGGCCATGCGCCGGGTGGCCTCGGTCAGTTCGGCCGGGTCGTAGGGAACCGTCATCGCGTGGAGGTCGACGACGCAGAAGATCGCGTCCGGGTGCTGCTCCTCGACCCACCGCCGGACCGCTCCGAGGTAGTTGCCGAGCTGCATCTCACCGGTGGGTTTGATCCCCGAGAACACCCGTGCCATATCCGCCGGAGGCTAGCGGTGCTCCGGTAGCCTGGACGAGATGTCGTACGAGGTGCGCACCTCCGTGTTCGAGGGCCCCTTCGACCTCCTCCTGCACC
>JBBRHS010000199.1:0-5520 GCA_038222385.1 Acidimicrobiia bacterium | reverse complement strand
TCGTCGTTCACACCCAAGTTCGCGACCAGCTCACGGAACGAGAACGACCCGGTCTTGACGGAATCGGGCACGTGGCCGATGCCGTACTGGCCGACCACGTCGAACCCGGAGTCGCGCAGCTTCCCCGTGAGCTGCGCGTGGGAGTACTCGATCTTGTGGTCGGGATTGATCACCTCAGGGCTGTGGAGCCGGCAGACCGGACCATTCGGCGTGTCGAGGACGAACCAGCCGCCGGGTACGAGGACGCGCGCGACGCCGGCGAGCATCTGGTCGCCCAACGCCTCGTCGATGTGCTCGATCGTCTGTCCGCTGTACACCAGGTCGAAGCTGTCGGCCTCGTAGCCGTCGAGCTCCGCCATCGAGTGGTAGCGGTACTCGACCGTGCCGAGCGCCCCCTCGTGCACATCGGTACGGATCTCGTCGGTATACAGCTCGTGGCGCTGGTCGGCCGGGAGCTCGACGATCACCAGCCGCTCGAACCGGTGCCGGTACCCGAGCTCGACGAGCGCTCCGTCGGGGCTGCCGAGCGAGGTCCCACCGAGGTCGAGGATGCGCGAACCGGCGGGCATCCGTCGAGCGAACTCGCACCGGCCGAGGTGGAGCGCCCAGAGGTGGCTGACACCGTCGTGGGAGAAGAAGAACTCGGGTGAGTCGAGGAGTCGCTCGGACAGTTCCTGACGGGTGAGGTCGCCCCGCTGGAGCTCGCCGATCCACGAGGCGAGGCCCGTCGGATCCACCGGACGGCGCAGGATGATCTCGTACGCGGCCCGGACGAACTGGTCGTCGCTCAACCGGTCGGTGCTGCTCGTGGCAGCAGCCCACGCCGCGCGCGCCCGCGAGGGCAGCTTCTCCAGCCGTGAGGCCCAGCTCATGGCGACAGGCTACTCACGAGGTCAACAGCGCGCGGGCGACGAGATCGGTGCCGAACGCGGTGAGGATCGCGAGGTAGAGGAGACCCGTCGCCGCCATCACGGCCGAATACGAACGCTCCTTGAGCGCCAGCCAGGTCACGCCGGCGAGGACGATGGTCGTGATCGCGCTCGTCAACCAGATCCATGCCAGCAGGCCGCCGTATCCGTCGTCGATCGAGCCGGTGAACACCGAGACGACTCCGGTCGGGATCACGAACGCGATCACGTCGAGGAGCCACACGATCGCGAGGAGCCACACGAGCTCCCGGAGCGGGCCGCGGCCGAGTCCGGGCTGGACGAGGTACCAGTGCCCGAGCAACATCGCATCGGTCGAAGCTCCCAACAGCGCGGCTCCGGCGAGCAGCCGGAACAAGGTGAGCGCGTACGGTCCTCCGTCGATCGACGCGGCTGCGAAGATCCCCACGAGCCCGCACAGCGGCGCGACGAGGTCGAGGCCGGGGGGGAACTCGCGCCCGGGCAGCGGTTCCGAGTGCGACTCCGGCTCGCGACCGTCGCCGACCATCACGGCCACCCGCTCCCGGCTTGCATCCTTGCGTTCGCGGAGACGGGCGACGCCGGCGCGACGCTGCACGACCGAAACCGCGAGGGTGGCCAGCGCGGCCAGCGCGGTGGCACCGGACGCCACCCGGAAGATCGTGGATGCGGTACCGCTCCCACCGCCGGCGATGCTCGCGGCGAGGGCGATCCCGGCCAGGCACGCGTAGACCCCGCGGAGCAACCACCCGTAACCGAGGCCGACCTCGCGACGCCGCGTCGTGACCCAGAGGAACGCGAGGCCACCCGCGGCCCACTGGAGCATGACGGTCGAGATCTCGAGGCGCATCGTGCCGAGCCGCCCTATGCGACCACTGCCAGCTCGTGGCTGGCCTCGTTCAACCGTCGCGGCCCGGCGTCTGTCGCGACCACGATGTCTTCGAGCCGCATCCCGAACCGACCCGGGAAGTAGATGCCCGGCTCGATGCTGAACGCGAAGCCCGGCTCGAGCCGCCGATCGCTCCCCGCGACGATGTAAGGCTCCTCGTGCTCCTCGAGCCCGATGCCGTGACCCGTCCGGTGCATGAAGTACTCGCCGTAGCCCGCGGCCGTGATCACGTCGCGCGCCGCGGCGTCGACCGCCTCGCAGGTGGTGGCTGTCGTCGCCGCCCGGACCGCGTGTTCCTGGGCTTCGACGAGGATCCCGTAGACGTTGCGCACCTCAGCGGTCGGTTCGCCGACCACGAACATCCGGGTGATGTCGGAGCAGTAGCCGAGCATCGTCCCGCCGAAGTCGCACACGATCACGTCGCCGTCGCCGATCACCCGCTCGCTCGCCTCGTGGTGCGGACTCGCACCGTTCGGACCGCTCCCGACGATGGCGAAGTTCACCCGCTGGTGACCGTGCTCGAGGATCCGGTCGGCGAGCTCCCGGTGGACGTCGGCTTCGGTCCGGCCCCCGAACGGTCGCTCGCGCATCTCGGCCGCGACCCGGTCGACGGCGTGGGCCGCCGCCTCCAGCCGCTCGACCTCGGCGGCGTCCTTGCGCATGCGCAGGGGTGCCATCAGGTCGGTCGCGCTCCGAAAGCGCGCGCCCGGGAGCGCATCCTGCAGGCCGAGGACGAACCGGGCCCACGTTCGCTCCCCGATCCCCACGCTCGCCGCATGCGGGCCCACCAGGGCGGCGATTTGCGCCAGAGGGTCGTCGGTCTCGTCCCAGGGCGCGATGGTGAACACGTCGGGCTGTTCCACGACCCGGGGCGCCTCGAGGCGGGGGACGACGAGCGTCGCCTCACCGTCGCGGGGGACGACGAGCATCGTGACGCGCTCCAACGGCATCGCCTCGTAGCCGGTGAGGTACGGAAGATCCGCGCCCACCGAGAGCAGCAGCGCGTCGACACCGGTCGACGCCATCTGTTCCCGCGCCCGCCGGAGCCGTTCGCCGTGGTGATTCATCAGGGAACGGGGAGTCCGGGCAGGCCGTCGATGCTCGTGGCGTTCCGCTCCGCTTGGTACGCCGCGATGCCGTCGGGCCCGCGTCGGTCGGCCCATTCGTCGAGTGTGGGACGCTCACCGGCATAGGTCATGAACGGCACCGCGTACCCGCACGACGTCGAGACGTGCTCGACCGCGACCGAGATGACCGCTCGGGCACCGACGTGCTCCGGGAATCGGGTAATCGTCGGTGCCGCAGCCGGATCACCGGCTGCGATGAAGGAGCCCCGGCCGAACAGCCGCACGATGTTGGGCTTGCCCTCGAAGGCACAGAACATGACTGTGATCCGCCCGTCGTCGCGGAGGTGGGCGATCGTCTCGATCCCCGACCCGGTCAGGTCGAGCCAGGCCACCGTGTGCTCGTCGATCACCGTGAAGGTGTCGAGACCCTTCGGCGAGAGGTTCACGCGCCCGCCCGGACCGCTCGGCGCGGTCGCCACGAAGAACACCTGCTGCTGCGCGATGAACGAGGCGATCTCCGGCGTGATGGCATCGAGCATCCGGCCCACGGTCACGCCACCGAAACGGGGGACGGCGTCGGAGTCGGCGCGGCAGCTTCGGACCCCTGGCGAGCGTGGTAGCTCGACCGCACCAGTGGGCCCGACTCGACGTGGGCGAAGTCGAGCGACTCCGCGTACGCGCCGAACGCGGCGAACTCGTCGGGATGCCACCACCGGTCGACCGGGAGGTGACGCACCGACGGGCGGAGATACTGGCCGATCGTGACGATGTCGACTCCCACGCCGCGCAGATCCGACAGCGCGCCGCGAATCTCCGCGTCCGTCTCGCCCATGCCGAGGATGATCCCCGACTTCGTCACCAGCCCCGCCGACTTGGAGCGGGCGAGCAGCGCGAGCGACCGCGCGTACCCGGCCGAGGGTCGCGCCGCCCGTTGCAGGCGGGCAACGGTCTCCAGGTTGTGGTTCAGCACGTCGGGGCGCGCCGCCGCGATGGTCGCGAACGCATCGGCGTTGCCCCGGCAATCGGAGACGAGCACCTCCACCCGGGTCTCGGGCGACCGCACTCGCACCGCGGAGATCGTCTTGGCGAACGCGGCGGCACCGCCGTCGGGTAGGTCGTCTCGGGCGACGCAGGTGATCACGGCGTGCGCGAGCCCGAGCGTCGCCACGGCTTCCGCGACTCGTTGCGGCTCATCCGGATCGAGGGCTTCCGGGCGACGCGTGTCGACGAGGCAGAAACCGCAGGCGCGGGTGCACCGGTCGCCGAGGATCATGAAGGTGGCCGTCCGGTCGGCCCAGCACTCGTAGATGTTCGGGCACCCGGCCTCCTCGCAGACCGTGTTCAGTTCGAGCGATCGCATGAGTCGTCGCGTCGACCGGTAGCCCTCGCCGAGGTCGGCCCGCACCTTCATCCACTCGGGACGACGGAAGTCGGCCGCGGCGGCGGGCTCCACCCCGGCTTCGGCGAGCCGACCGAGCAGCCGCACCGGCGCACTCGTCGTCGGCTGCTCGTGCCCGTCCATCGCCGCGACCGTGAACGCCGAGAGGTCCTCGGGGGTGTGACGCCAGACCACGTCCTGGCGTTCGACCTCGTCGTAGGGAAAACGCCGGACGAACGCCCGCACGACCGCGTCCACGACCGCGCGCATGTCGGCGTCGACGCCGAGGCGGGCGAGTGACGTGACCGCCCGATCGGGGATCCCGCACGGAACGATGTGGTCGAACATCGTGAGGTCGGGATCGACGTTCAGCGCGAATCCGTGACGGGTCCGGCCCCGAGCGACACGGACGCCGATGGCGGCGATCTTGGCGTCGTCGACCCAGACGCCCGTGTAGTCGGCATCCCGTCGTGCCGACACACCCAGGCCGGCGAGCGCGTCGATGAGCACTTCCTCGAGTCGGCGGACGTAGGCGACGACGTCGTAGCTCCCGGCGCGCCATTCGGTGAGGGATACGATCGGGTACCCGACGAGCTGGCCGGGACCGTGGTACGTGACGTCACCCCCGCGGTCGGTCTGCACCAACTCGGCGCCGACGGACTCCGGTGGCACGAGCACATGGGTCGGATCCGCACGGGTTCCCAACGTGTAGACGTGCGGGTGCTCGAGCAACAGCAGTGCATCGTCTACCGCTCGCTCGTGCCGCGCCCGCTGCAGATCGGCAGCCTCCGCATACGGCACCGACCCCAACCACCGCACCCGAAGCGTGCTCGGGCCAACCCGTTCGAGAGGAGTGGAGTCGTTCATCCGAGCTCGGCTTCCCAGTCGCGCGTCTCGAGCACCTCACGGATGGCGTGGAGGAAGCCCGCGGCGTAGGCGCCGTCGAAGGCGCGGTGGTCCCATGCCAGCGCGAGCACGCCGACGGCGTGGATCGCGACTGCGTCGCCGCCGTCGGGACCCTCGACGACAACCGGACGCTTTCGGACCGCGTCGGTGGAGAGGATCGCGACCTGGGGCTGGTTGATGATCGGCAGGGTCATGTACGTCCCGAAGGGACCCATGTTCGTGATGGTGAACGTTCCGCCGATCACGTCGTCGGGCCCGAGGCCCTTGTTCCGGGCGCGCGCGGCGAGCTCGTGGATCTCCCGCGCGATGAGCCACAGCCGCTTTCCGTCGACTTGCTTCACGACCGGAGCCAACAGACCGCGGTGATCCAGATCG
>JBBRHS010000198.1:0-5526 GCA_038222385.1 Acidimicrobiia bacterium | reverse complement strand
GACGGCCGGCCTCCGCGCTCCCGTCGGTGGCGATGTACATCCCCTGCAGCGCCCCGGACTCGAGCACCTCGGGCGGAAGGAACGACGGCGGCGCGAGCGCCGCCAGAAAGAAGGAGACGCTCCCCAGTGCCTCCAACGGAGCCAGGGTGGGCACCGCGACGTCGACACCCAGACCACCGACGATCGGGAACGTCGCCGACGTGACGCCCTGGGCGGGTGTGGTGTAGGCGGGTGCGATCATCGGACCCGGACGGCACTCCGCCGCGCTCGTACGCGTGAGCGCGGCGAAGTCGCGGCAGCTGGCGACGATGACGCTCGCCGTGATCGAGAACGCCTCGCTCGGAGCAGGCGGGGCGGAGGGAGCGGACGAGCCGGCCTCGGTGGTAGCCGGGACCGCGGTGGGGCCGAATTCGGTCCCCTCGAACGGGACCTGGGCGACGACGACCGGGAGGACCCGTTGCACACCCGGCAACGCCGCCACCTCGTGGGCCAGTGCGACCGAGGGACCGGTCACCGGGAGGACGACGTCGCCGATGCTCGTGATACCGACCGTGGTGTCGGTGGACACCTCGAGATCGGGCCGCAGCGTCGTGCTCCCGGCGCTCGGCTCGGTGTTCCGCGCATCGGTGTTCTTCGCATCGACCGACGGGAGGAACACCAACAACAAGGTGGTCACGAACAGCGACAACAGCACCGCCAGCACCGCCCGGAAGCCGAGCCGTGGCTGCGCCTGGAGGCGGCGACCGGCCAGCAACACTGCGGGCCGGCGGGCGTGCCGGGCCCAACCGCCGGCGACACTCTACACCAGCCGGGGCCCGGCCACGATCAATCCGACGACGATCCCCAGGAAGCCGATCGCGACGATCCACGCGGCGATCGCGCCGTCGAGCCCGTCGTTGCCGGTCGCAACGATCCCGATGAGGAACACGACCCACGCCACGGCGAGGACCGACCAGCGGCGGCGTCCGACCGGTTCGGGAACCTCCCGGGCCGGCCCGAGCGGCTTCGTCGCGACCCGTCCCATCGCGAGGGCGGCGCTCGCGGCGGCGAGGAGTGGGCCCATCACCACGACGAGGCCCACCCACAGGAGCGGCAGCGTCAGGTCGGCAAAGAAGAACGCGTCCTGTTCGATCGCGACCTGCCGCAGCGCCACGACCGCGACGACCCCGACGGCCGAACCGGCGAGACCCGCGACGGCTCCCTCGACCGCAGTCAGGACCCGCATCTCGTGCGGCGTCGCGCCCGCGAGCCGCAGCGCGGCAAGTCGCTGCTCGCGTCGCCGAGCACCGACACGGGCTCCTGCCCCGACGAGGACGAGGACCGGGAGCAGCAGGATCGAGATGCCGAGGAGCACGAACGGCAACCCGATGAGCGCCGACGGCCAGTCTCCGTTCTCGAGCAGCACGCCTGTGTTCGTGAAGTCGTCGCGTTCCGGGAACGACGCGACCATCTGCGCCTGTGGATCGGCGGCTCGGAGCGCCGCGAGCTCCCAACCGGTCATCATCACGAGGTCGTCGGGTCGACCGAGCATCTCGGGACCCAGGGTGCCCGCCACCCGACCCGGTGGCGGCTCGATCGTCCCCGCTTCGATCCTCCGCCGCAGCTCGGCCGACACGAGGACGGTCCCCGGCGCCGGTATCCCCGACGTTCCCGGTGGGACCGGGGGGTCCGCGCCGAGCGCCGCGACTGCGATGTTCGTCACGGTCGGAGTTCGCGGAGCCTGCAGCTCCTGCGGCGCCCAGAGGAGTCCCTCGTCGGCAGCCGAGTAGCCACCTTGTTGGGAAGGGACGTTGCGTTCGTTCGTCCGTTCCGAACGCCGCAGCGATCCCACCGTCCCGCCCACGAGAACCAGGACGAGCGCGATCCCGACCCCGATCGCCCCCGCCATGAGCGCGAGCCGCGCGAGCGCGCCATGACCACCGCGGCCGGCGAGGCGCAGACCGAGCCGGATCATGCGACGCCGGCCCGGGTCACGACCGCGCCGTCGCGCAGAAGCACCTCGCGTGACGCATACGCCGCGACCCGCGATTCATGGGTGACGATGACCACCGCCGTGGCCTCGGCCCGCGCCAGACCCGCGAGGAGCAGCATGACCTCCTCGCCGGCAAGGGAATCGAGCGCGCCGGTCGGTTCGTCGGCGAACACGACCGACGGGCCGGTGATGAGCGCACGGGCGATCGCGACCCGCTGCTGCTGACCTGCCGACAGCTCGCCCGGCACCTTGGCGCCGACGTCGTCGACACCGAGCCGCCCCGACCACTCGGCGGCCCGTGTCATCGCCTCGCGCCGGGAGACCCCGTCGAGCAGCAACGGCAGGGCGATGTTCTCGATCGCCGGGAGCTCGGGAACGAGCTGACCGAACTGGAAGACGAACCCGAAGTCGCTGCGACGCAACCGCGACCGCTCGGCCTCGGACGCGTCGTCGATCCGCGTCCCGCGGAAGTGGACCTCGCCTTCATCGGGTCGCAGGACCCCGGCGAGGCAGAGCAGCAGCGTCGACTTGCCGGAGCCGCTCGCGCCCACGACGGCCACGACCTCTCCCGGTTGGATGTCGATCGAGACGCCGCGAAGCGCCGCGGTCGGACCGAAGTGCTTCACCAGACCGTGTCCGGTGATGACGGGTGCGCTCATCGGGTGACCTCCTGTCGAAGGGTTTCCAGGCGGGCCCGCGTCTGGTCGATCCAGCGCAGGTCCGCTTCGAGGTGGAACAGGGCGTAGTCGGCGAGGAGCGCGGTGGAGATGTCGGCGTCGACCTTGCGTGCGGTCAGCTCCCGCATCCGCCCGAGGTGGGCGGCGCGTTGGGCGTCGAGGTACTCGTCGGCCGGGAGACCCGACTGCAGTGCCAACACCGTCTTGGTGAACAGCGTCGCCTGGAGACGCGGCTCGGGCGCCACCGGCTCGGCGAGCCAACGGCGGAACTCCTCGACGCCGTCGGCCGTGATCTCGTAGCGCTTCCGGTCGGGGCCGAGCCCCGGCTCCTCGGCCGCGAGCCGGATCCGGCCTGCCTTCTCGAGCCGTCCGAGCGTGGAGTAGATCTGACCGAACTGGACCGGGGAGCCGAGGACGGCGTCGGACTCCTGCTTCAGCTCGTAGCCGTGGGCCGGACCCCGTTCGAGGATGCCCAGGAGGGCGTACGGCACGCTCATGCGATCGCTTCCACCCGCCTTGTATACACTGCGTATCTACACCGAGTCAATAGTGTGGTGGACAGGCGTCTTACACTGCATGTGAGCGCCTCGAACTACGTCCCAGCGTGGAAGTGGGGGTGCCAGCGTGGAAGTGGGGTGATCGCCGTGCCCGTCGCCGACCTCGTCGAACAGATCGTGGGGCCCGCGCTGTCGGTGGCCTTCGAGGCCTACGACGGCAGCCGCTGCGGGCCGGCCGACCCGCCGGCCACGATCGTGGTGCGGTCGCCCGACGCCATCCGGCGGATCGTCACCGCACCGGGTGAGCTCGGGATCGGACGGGCCTACGTGGCCGGCGACCTCGACCTCCAGGGCGACGTGTTCGCGGCCCTCGAGCTCCGCCGGAGCCTGCCTCGGCTCAAGCTCACCCCGGCC
Source organism: Acidimicrobiia bacterium (assembly GCA_038222385.1). GTDB lineage: Bacteria > Actinomycetota > Acidimicrobiia > IMCC26256 > JANYLB01 > JANYLB01. The sequence goes on along the minus strand of JBBRHS010000198.1, from coordinate 1,966 downwards.
CAGTGGCGGGCGGCGTTCGAGCTCGTCGGCGTCGACGGGCTCCGGCCGTTGCCACCCCCACCGGAGGAAGCGCGCCTGCACGGTCGGCGGCACTCGCGCGAGCGCGACGCCGCCGCGATCGCGCACCACTACGACGTCTCGAACGAGTTCTACCGAATCGTGCTCGGACCCTCGATGACGTACTCGTGCGCGGTGTGGAACTCGCCCGGATCGAGGCTGGAAGACGCGCAGGCGGCGAAGTACGAGCTCATCAGTCGCAAGCTCGCGCTCCAGCCCGGCATGCGCCTACTCGACATCGGGTGCGGCTGGGGCGGCATGGTGATGCACGCGGCGCAGCACCACCGGGTGCGCGCGGTCGGCGTGACCGTGTCTCGGCGTCAGGCCGAGCTCGCAGCGAAGCGCGCCGCCGAAGCGGGCCTCGGCGACAAGGTGGAGATCCGGCTGCAGGACTACCGCGACGTGCGCGACGGTCCCTACGACGCGATCAGCTCGATCGGGATGTTCGAGCATGTGGGCATCGCACAGCTCGACGAGTACTTCGACCGCGTGTACGGACTCCTCGCGCCCGGTCGCCGGCTCCTCAACCACGCCATCGGCCGTCCTGCTCACCGGAGCCCACGGCTCGTCCGCCGCGCGGGGACACGCTTCCGGCGCGGTGGGTTCATCGACCGCTACGTGTTCCCCGACGGCGAGCTGCACGAGGTCGGCTCGATCATCTCCGCGTTGCAGCGCGCCGGCTTCGAGGCGCGGCACATGGAGAGCCTGCGCGAGCACTACGCGCTGACGCTGCGGGCCTGGGTCGCCAACCTCGAAGCGCGCTGGGACGACGCCGTCGCCGAGGCCGGCGAGGCCCGCGCCCGCATCTGGCGGCTCTACATGGCCGGCTCGGCGGTGAACTTCGAGGACAGCAACATCCAGGTGCACCAGGTGCTCGCGGTGAAGCCCGACGGCGGCGCGAGCGGCATGGCGCTTCGGCCCGAGTTCACCTGAGGATCAGCGCCGGTCGAGTCGTTCCGACCAACCGAGGGGATCGACCGAGAGCGTGCGGGTCAGCGCCGCACCTCGACCCAGCGGGACGATCGCGCTCGCGTGCTGCGGTGCCGACCCGCTTCGGGCCGCTGCGTCGGATTCCCACCAGTCGGTGGGGTGGTCGGCAGCGGTGAAGCGACCCGGGCCCTCGAACTCGATGCGCGCCGGGCCGACGAGCAACTGACCGCGCACGGTCCCAGCCGTGCGCTCGGCGAGGTCGGTCTCCCATTCGAGGTCGAGGCCCACGGGGATCCGTTCGCCGATCTCGCCGCCGGGTGCGAGCGCGTCGGTCGGGTCGTCGAGCCGGAGTCCGAACGCCTCGAGGCCGAAGCTCCAGTGCTCGGCGGGGGTCTCGCAGATCAGCTCGGCCCACAGCCCGTCGGCGCGGATCTCGAGGCCGACCCGAGGGAGCGGCACGTCGTGGTCTCGTACGACGACGAGACCGGTGAGCGGTCCGACGAGGTACGCCCAGTACCAGGCGACCCCTTCATCCGGTCGCAGCTCGAGCCGGACGAACCCACCGGTTCCGTCGGCGCGGGCGAACTCGAGCGCGTACGCACTCCCGGGGTCAGGCAAGGGGCGGATACCAGGGGGTGCCGTCGTCCTCGATGTCGCCGGCGTGGTCGAGCACTTCGAGTAGCGGATAGAGATCGAGGCTGTCGCGCGGGACGGTCCAGTCGAGACGGTCGGCCACGCCCGCAACTTCGGCGAACGGCCGGAGGAACGAGAAGTACACGTACGCGCCGGCGTCGATCTTCTCGCGACGACTCATCGCGGCGACGAGGCGGTACAGCGCGCGTTGCGCGGCCTTGGCCGCGACGAGCAGGGCGTCGAGCCCCGCGTCGTCGATCGGCTCGAGGGTGCCGTTCGCGGTGGAGAACCACACGACTTCCTCGACGTGCGGGAGATAGTCCTCGGGATCGGTGACCGACGTGCC
>JBBRHS010000197.1:0-5543 GCA_038222385.1 Acidimicrobiia bacterium | reverse complement strand
CCGGCCACGTCGTGCCCACCGAGGTCGACGTGGGTGATGCCATGGGAGGGAGCGATCGCCCCGTCGTCGGTGCGGGTCGTCACGAGGAGGACGGGCCGGTGCGGTTGCACGGCACGCCGGAGCGGTGCGGTGTCGTGCGGGTCGATCCGACCGGTCACGAGGACCACGAGCGACTGGCCGATACCGACGGCAGGGTCGAGCGTTCGAGCAATGGGGTCGAGCGTGACCGCGCTGAGGCGGTCGAGGCCGACCGCGCCGTCGTCGGCCGTGCAGAGCACCGTGCCCCCGGTCGTGCGGATGGCGACCCGGCGACCGTCGCGGGTGAGTCGTACCAACAACGAGGCGACGACCTCCACCGCGACCTCGAACGATTCGTCGTCGTGCGCGTCGGCTCGGGTGTCGAGCACCACGACCACATGCGGTTCTCGGTACGACGCGTCCTGACGGATGAACAGCTCACCGGTGCGCGCGGTCGCCGGCCAGTGGACCTTGCGCAGGTCGTCGCCGATCTCGTACTCACGCAGGGCCGCGAACTCGTCGCCGTCGAGGGTCACCGAACGGGCCCGGACCGCGTCGGCCGAGGCCCGCAGGCCGCCTCCGCCCAATGGAGGCGACGCGAGATCGTGGATTCGCGGGTACACGGTGACCTGGTCGACCGTGCCCAACTCGCCGGAGGTCTGGGCGAGCCCGAACGGATCGGAGAGGCTCGTGATCATCGGACCGACCGCGAAGTTCCCCCGTCGGACAGTGGGGATCCGGTAGGCCGCGCGGGCCGAGTCGCCGGGACCGACGGGGGGGAGGAGGAACCGGGCGGCCCGTCGCCCGTCGCCGAATCGCTCGTCGACCGACAGCAGCGGCGTGGCGGTGGTGCCGCGGTTGGTGATCGTGAGGTCGACCCGTCCGTCGCCACCGGCGTGGATGCGGCTCGGGCTGAGGGTCCGATCGAGGTCGAGCACGAGATGTTGGGCCCGGACCCACAGCAGCGCGCCGGCCAGCAACCCGAGGCCGACGACGCCGAGCACCAGGAGCTCCATCACACCCAGCAGTCGGGAGGTGATCACCAGTCCGCACGCGGCGCCGGAGAGGGACCACCCCCGGCGGGTGAGCTCGATCCGTCGGGAGCCGTCGCGCATCGGTGCCGTCGACTGCTTCGGGGTCAGGCGTCGGGCGAGACCGGAACCGAACGGAGCAGGTTCGCGAGCACGTCTTCGGCGGTGACGCCACGGAGCCGGGCGTCGGGGGCGAGGAGCAGCCGGTGCGCGAGCACATGAGGTGCGAGCAGCTTCACGTCGTCGGCGGCGACGTAGGAACGGCCGAGGGTCGCGGCGAGGACGCGTGAAGCCCGCTGGAGGGCGAGCGCGCCGCGCGGGCTGATCCCGAGGTCGAGGTCGGGATGGTGTCGCGACGCGTCGGCGAGTCCGACGATGTAGGCGCGGAGGCTCGGCGCGACATGGACCGCGTCGAACGTCTCCGTGGCCGCGGCGATCTCCCGGGCCGACGTGACCGGCTCGAGGTCTTCGGCCGCGACCGAGTGTCCCTGCGCTTCCAGGATGGCGATCTCGGCGTCCCGGTCGGGGTAGCCGATACGGATCCGCATGAGGAAGCGGTCGAGTTGGGCCTCGGGGAGGGGATAGGTGCCCTCGAGCTCGATCGGGTTCTGCGTCGCGATGACGAGGAACGGCGGCGGGAGGGGGTGGGTGATCCCGTCGACGCTCACCTGCCGCTCTTCCATCGCCTCGAGCAGGGCCGACTGCGTCTTCGGCGACGCTCGGTTGATCTCGTCGGCCAGCACCACGTGGGCGAAGACGCCACCCGGGCGGAACTCGAAGGTCCCCGTCGCCCGGTTCCACACCGAGACGCCGGTCACGTCGGACGGGAGGAGGTCGGGGGTGAACTGGATCCGTCGCCACGTTCCGCCGATCGAGCGGGCGATCGCCTTCGCCAGCGAGGTCTTGCCCACACCGGGGACGTCTTCCACGAGCAGATGGCCCTCGGCGAGGAGACAGACCAGCGCGAGGTGGATCGCATCGCGCTTGCCCTGGATCACCCGCTCGACGTTGGCGAGCAATGCCGGGAAGATCTCGGCCGCTTCGGACGGAGCGGCGGTGCCGGACTCGACGGGCTGGGCCATCACGTCACTGTACGGGGCCGCGGTGGAGTGGCACACCGCGGGTCCCGGGGACCGTGGGGATAGCGTCGACCACATGAGCAGCGACCACGTGAGGAGTTCGGCACCGAGCCGTTCCTGGACCACCGTGGTTGCCGCCGTGGCCCGGCACCCCGAGCTGTGGGCGACGGCGATCGGGCAGGTCTTCCGGCTCAGTCCCACCGACTGGTGGCGCCGGGTGCCGTTCCTCCCGAGTCCGGATCCCGCCTACGTGCGGTTCCGGGTCACGACCCAGGAGGGCGGCGGCGGACCCGGCGTTCCCGATGCCCACGACGTCGTCGAGTACCTCCGGTGGTGCCGTTCCCTCTCCCGGGCGAGGCGATGAGACGTCGGGGGCGCCGGTAAGCTGCGCCGGACCAATTACCACCGGATCAGGCGACGGCATCCGACGGAGGTCTCGACGGCTTGGGAAGAGCACTCCTCCTCAACGCCAGCTTCGAGCCGCTCTGCGTGGTGCCCGTCCGGCGGGCCGTGGTCCTCGTGCTGAAGGAGAAGGCCGAGATCGTCTCGCGCAACGCCGACGAGCTCCACTCCGAGCGGGCCACCTTTCCCGTTCCCACCGTGATCCGGCTCGTGCACTACGTGCGGGTCCCGTTCCGGACCCGGGTGCCGGTCTCCCGGCGGGCGATCTTCGCTCGCGACGGCCACCGCTGCCAGTACTGCCACCGGCCGGCCGAGAACGTCGACCACGTGGTGCCCCGATCCCGGGGCGGGCTCCACACCTGGGACAACGTCGTCGCCTCCTGCCGCGGCTGCAACGCCCGCAAGGAGGACCGGCTCCTCTCCGAGACCGAGCTCGTGCTGCGCCGGCCTCCGGAGGCGCCGCACGCCCACCTTTGGATCGCGGCCACGGTCGGCCCCGTCGACCCCAGTTGGCAACGGTGGCTCCCCGCTGACCCCACCACCGCCACCACCCCCGAGGCCGTCAGCGCCTAGCCCGAGTTTCCGGGCTGTTGGATTGAGGGCGGTCAGGGGCCGTTCGAGATTTGTTGGAAATAGGCCTGTGACCAGCGCGTTTGTCGGGCGGGAGTGCTCGCGATTGTTAGCGCGATGTTGTATTACCTATATATGGCATCGATCGTGGGGAAGAAGCAGGGCAACCGGACCTACTACTACCTGGTGGAGTCGGCCCGGGTGGGCGGCAAGCCGAGGATCGTGTCCCAGCAGTACTTGGGTTCGGCCGAGGAGATCGCCAAGCGTCTGAGCGGCGCGGCGGTGGGCGAGCCGGCACGTACCCAGCACCGCAGCTTCGGCGACCTGGCCGGGGTGTGGTCGGTGCTCAAGCGGCTCGACCTGGCTGGCATCATCGACGACGTCGTGGGTCCCCGCCGCGGTGACGCGGCGGCATCGGTCGGGACCTACATCGCGTTGGCGGTCGCCAACCGGGTGGTGGCGCCGTGCTCGAAGCTCGCGTTCGGGGACTGGTGGGCGACCACCGCCGGGTCGCGTTGGGTGCGCGTGCCGGCCGCGGCGTTGGATCACCGACGGTTCTGGGATGCGATGGACGCGCTGTCCGCCGACCAGCTCGTGGAGTGCGAGCGTCGCCTGGCCGCCGCCATGGTCGCCGCCTTCGATCTCGACCTGACCGGGTTGGTGTTGGACATGACCAACTTCGCGACGTTCGTCGACTCGGCGAATGCGCGCAACACGATCGCCCAACGCGGCCACGCCAAGCAGGGTCGGGTCGATCTGCGCCTCGTCGGGTTGGGCCTGGTCGTCACCGCCGATGGCGGGGTGCCCGTGTGTTCGCACGCCTACGCGGGCAACCGGCCTGATGTCACCCAGTTCGCGACGGTGATCGGCGAGCTGTCCGCCCGGTTCGGCGCGCTGAGCGAGGACGGCGAGAGCCTGACGGTCGTCTACGACGCCGGCATGGACTCCGCCGCCAACCAACAGATCATCGAAGCCGCCGGGCTGCACTTCGTCGGTTCGCTCGTCCCGTCGAACCATCCCGACCTGCTCGCCGTTCCCGCCCGCCGCTACACGGTCATCGACGAAGAACGCTTCGGTGGCGTCACCGCGTTCGAAGCGAGAGCCGACGCGCTCGGCGCCGAACGCCGCGTGGTCGTCACCCACTCGAAGACCTTCCACGACGCGCAGACACGCGGGTTCGCGCAGACGCTGGCCAAAGCCACCCGCCGACTCGCCGAGCTCGCCGAGCGTCTCGCCCGCGCCAAGACACGACGGGCCCGCGCCGCGGTCGAAGCCGACATCGCGGAGATCCTCCGACCCCGCTGGCTCGACCGCGTCATCACCTTCGAGCTCACCGGGCAACGCCCGGCCGACCTCCGACTCACCTGGCGCGTCGATGCCGCAGCACAACAGCGTCTCGAGGCCGAGATCTTCGGCAAACGGATCCTGTTCACCGACCACAACGACTGGACCGTCGCCGAGGTGATCGCCGCCTACCGCAGCCAAGCCGACGTCGAAGCCGGCTTCCGCCAGATGAAAGACACCCACGTCGTGTCGTTCAGCCCCATGTTCCACTGGACCGACCCCAAGATCCGCGTCCACGCCTTCTACTGCGTCGCCGCCCTCGCCGTCGCCCACCTCATGCGACGCGAAGCAGCCCGCGCCGGCATCACCATGAGCGTCCGCGAACTACTCGCCACCCTCGCCGGCATCCAAGAAACCGTGCTCCTCTACCAAGGCGACACCGGCCGGCCCCGCGCCCGGCACATGCTCACCGACATGACCCCCACCCAACGTCGCCTGTTCGACCTGTTCGGCCTCGACGCCTACGCCCCCACCCGCTGAACCTGGGTAATACACAGCGCACCCGCCACCATGCCCGCTGACCAGCCACAACAACGCTCACCCATCAGCTATCCAGGAAACTCGGGCTAGTCTCCGCCGCCATGGACGACGCCCGTGACGCGCCCGCGCAGGACGGAGAGGCGGGCGCGACGGGCGCCTCCGAGCTCACCCCGGAGGAAGAGGCCGCGGCGGCCGACGCCGTCCTGACCGAGCAGAAGCACCTCCGGCTCGGCAAGCTCGACGCGATGCGCGCGGCCGGCGTCGACCCGTATCCGGTGCGGTTCGACCGCACCACGACCGCCGGCGCGATCCACGAGACGCACACCGATCTCGCGCCCGGTACCGAGACCGACGAGCAGGTCAAGATCGCCGGCCGGCTCATGCTCATGCGCAAGCAGGGCAAGCTCAGCTTCGCGACCCTCCAGGACCGAGACGGTCCGATCCAGCTGTTCGTGAGCACCGACGTGATCGGCGAAGCCGTCCACCACGACTTCGACCACCTCGACCGGGGTGACTGGATCGGCGTCGAGGGCACGGTCATGACGACCCGCAGGGGTGAGCTGTCGGTGAAGGTCGCGGAATTCCAGCTGCTCTCGAAGTCCATCCGGCCGCTTCCCGA
>JBBRHS010000196.1:0-5546 GCA_038222385.1 Acidimicrobiia bacterium | reverse complement strand
TTCCCCTCGTACGTCACCGGATCGACCAGCTGCCAGCGCTCGTCGTCGAGCTCCTCGACGACGACCTTCCCTTCAGTGAACGGCATCACACGCCCTCCTCGCTGGTGGTCCTGTCACCGGGTTGTCGGCATCGCGAGGTGTCGCGCTGAACTCGGAGCGCGTGCCAGGTCGCGCGACAGCACCTTCGACAGCACCTTCGACAGCACCTTCGACAGCGACGCGATCGCCCGCGTGGGTCACGCGGCGCCAGGGATGGCGCACTCCGCTCGTCGCGGCTCAGTTCGGGCGGATGTCGACCCACCAACCGATGAACGCGACGGCGAGGAGCAGGACCCCCGACAGGAGCGTGATGGCCCGGTGGTGCGACGTGAGGAAGCGGGTGAGGCGCGCCTGGGCGGGCGCGGCGAGGAACGGCAGGAGCACGAGTGGCCACCCGAAGCCGAGGCCGAAGAACAGGAAGTAGACGAGGCTGTCGCCGAGCACGCCGGTCCCGCGGACCCCGCCGAGCACGAATGCGGAGATGATGAGCGGGCCGGTGCACGGAAGGGTGAGCGGTCCCATCGCGAGCCCGTAGGTGAAGGCCGTCCCCGAAGGGCTCGACAACAGCGGCACCTGCGCGCCCCGCAACCGTCCGAGCGGGTTGCGATCGAGGATCATCAACACTCCGAGCACCGCGACCATCGCGTACATCACGGGGAGGAGCACGCTGAGCACGTCGGAGAACGTCTTGCTGAGCAGGTAGACGATCCCGCCGAGCGCGATCATCGCCACGAGCACCCCGGCGAGCACGAGGACGCCCATCCAGCGGATGGATCGCCGCGACGCGCCCGACTCGACGCGATCGGCGAGCAGCACGAACAGACCCGGATAGAGCGGGAGCATGCAGACGTTGCCGAGGATCGCCGCGTTGCCGAGGGCGAACGCCTCCAGGTACTCGCCCATGGCGTCGGGGATCAGCCGACGAGCGTTCGCGGGCTCACGAGAGGCCGAGCGCGGTGCGGAGCTTCTCGGGCGACTCGAAGCCGGTCACGAGCTCTCCGGCGGAACCGTCGGACGCCACCGCGATCTTCGGCGTGCTCGGTGGGTTCAGCGCGGTGTTGCCGTAGGCGTCGTACATCGCGCCGAGGAGGTCGTCGCTCATCACCGCGAAGCGGATGTCGGTGAAGCCGTGTTGCTTCGCATAGTCGGCCATGTCGGAGGCGTCGAGCTCGGTCTCGACGCTCAGGGCCACGAACACGGCGCTCTCTCCGGCCGCGGCGGCAGCCTTCTGGGTGTCGCCGAGCTGCTTGCGGCAGTTGCTGCACCAGGTCGCGAAGTTCTCGACGAGCACCGGCCGGCCGACGAGATCACCGATCGCGAACGTCTCGCCGTTTGCGTCGGTCACGTCGATCTGCTGCCACGCCGCCAACTCGGCGGGCTCGGGCGTCGTCGGGGCGGGTGTGCCCTCGGCTTCTCCACCCGCCGGTTGCGAGGCCGGTGGTGCCGTGGTCGTCGACTCTGCGCTCGAGTCAGTGCCACTGTCGGCGCAACCCGCAACGAACAGGACAACTCCCGCACACAGGACGATGACTCGGCGGAATCCTCGAATCCGAGGCGTGACCGGCGTCGCCGCGGTGTTCACACGGTCTCCGGGCGCTGATGCTGCAAGCTTCGGAAGTCCATGCGCCGAGGGTAGCGGCCGGCGGCACCGACGTTGCCCCGCGCGTCTTACGGATCGCGAAACTCGGCCCTTCCGTCCCCTCTGCGACGCCCGCATGCCGGCGCCGGCGCACTCGGCCGGTCACGTCGCGTCATCTCGGAAGCGTGCCGAGGGTGGCGATGACTGCTGCGACGAGCTCGAGCACGTCGTGTGCGCCGTCGGCCTCGCCCTTCTCGAAGTCGTCGCCTGCGGTGGCCATCGTGTTGGTGACGTGCGCGACGCACAGCACTCGCCGCCGTCGCGCCGCCGCGTAGGCGTACAGTCCCGCGGCCTCCATCTCCACTGCGACGATCCCGAGACGTTCGGCGTGGGCGATCGCCGACGGCGTCTCCCGATACGGCGCGTCGGTCGTCCACGTCGATCCGGTCACGACGGGCCGCCCGAGGTCGCGAAGGGTTCCGTCGAGCCGATCGATCAACGCGGCAGGAGCTTCGGCCCAAGTTCCCGGTGGCAGGTAGTGGTGGCTGGTGCCCTCGTCGCGCAGGGCGCGATCGATCACCACGAAGTACGGCGGCTCCGCCACCGCGGTGATCGAACCCGCCGACGTGACGCTGATCAGCAGCTCGCAGCCCGCCGCCGCGAGTTGTTCGGCGACGAGGACCGCGAACGACGCACCGACGGCGCTCCCGACCACACCGACCTCCTTGCCGTGGAGGTCGAAGGTCCACAGCCGCGTGTGGTAGCAGGACCATCCTGCGTGTTCGGTCGCGCGGCCCGCGTCGACGACGTGTCGGACGAGGTCGCCGTCGGGATCGAGCAGGCAGATCGACGGGACCGCCGCGTCGGCGCGGCGAAGCTGCCGTCGCCCTTCTCGGAGGAGGTTCTCGGGTCGGAACACCGACGGCTCGTCGTAGGCCTTCCCGGCGAGCAGTGGACTCACATCCTCGTTCATGGCCGCGGACACTAGAGAGTTTCGCGATTCCAACCTGTACATCGTGCCCCGCATCGCCGACGGCGTCTCGGTGGCCGGCCGGTTCGACGGTCTCGGCCTCAGGGCCAACGACTCGGCTCAGATGCGTCTCGACGTCGAGATCGACGCCGGCTCACGTCTCGGCGACGAGGCGGTCGATGCCGACGTCGTGGAGATCTTCGTCACCGGCGGCGAGCCCTTCATGCTGCTCGATATCGACGAGCGCCTGCGCGTGGCGACCGCCGGGCTCCCCACGACGGTGCTCACCGACTCCATGGTGTAGAACGGCGAACGGCCGCGCCGTCTGGAACGCCTGCCGCGCGACGGGTCGACACTACCGATCAGCCTCGACTCGGCCACGGCCGGGCTGCACGACCGTCAGTACCGGCGCCACCGCATCGCCGGCGATGTTCTGGCCAGCACGTTTCCCTGCGCCTGAGGAGCTCCCATGGACCTGCGACAACTCACCACACGGGTCGATGTGGTCACAGGAAGATTCGGGCCGACGATCCTCCGTTGGACCGCCGCGCTCCTCTGGTTGGCGAACGTCAACTGGAAGGTGCCGCCCGACTTCGGCCGCACCGACGGGCGGTGCCGGGCACTCTGTCGATTCGTCGAAGCCGGCGCGGACCACCCGGTCCTCCCCGGATCGTCATGGTTCTTCGACCACGTGGTCAGCCCTCACCTCGGCCAGTTCGGCTGGGTCACGCTCATCACCGAGGCGACGCTGGTCGTGCTACTGGTTTCGGGTCGCTACATCCGGTTCGCCGCGGTGCTCGGGATCGTGCAGAGCGTCGGGATCGGGCTGGCCGTCGCGAACGCCGACGACGAGTGGTACTGGTCGTACCTGCTGATGGTCGCGCTCCACCTCGCGATCCTCGTCACCGCGTCGACCGCGCGCCCGCAGTCCGCCCGGGCGATGGCCGCGGTCACCGCGGGGTACGGGATCGCAGTGGGCATCGCCCGAGCGGGCGCCGGGTTCGACGGCAGCGGCGACTGGAAGCTGTTCAGCCAGATGAACGACCTTCCCGGCGAATGGGGCCGCGGAACGTTCCCAGGCTCGATCGCGATCGGGATCATCTTCGTGGCCCTCGGCCTGGTCGGGTGGTGGGCGGCCGAGCACCTCGCCGACCGGCACCGGCGGATCCTCGGGTTCGGGATGGTCGGGCTCGGTGCGCTGCTGCTGCCCACCTACGACTCCGACGGTCTCTTCTTCGGACTGGGGTCGCGCCCGGGGAACGCGTGCATCCTCGCGGCCCTCGGGCTCGCGCTGGCGGTTTCGCCACCCGGTCGGATCGCGCCCGGGCGCGCACCTGCGCCGACGGCAGCCGACGCGTAGCTCCGACTCCGACTCGGCTCAGGAGCCGCGGCCCGGCACCGCCCGGAACGGCTCGCCCTCCACCAGCTCCGACTCGCGGCCGTCGGGGCCGACCGGCACGTCGCCGATGAGGGTGACACGGTGCAGGGTCCGCTCGACGTCGAGGTGGTCGATGTCCTGGGGGCCGAGGTGCGCCGTCGCCCGGTTGTCCCAGAACGCGACGCTGCCGGCCTCCCATCGGAAACGGACCGTGAACTCGGGGCGGGAGATCTGCTCGAAGAGCAGATCGAGCACCGCTCGACTCTCCTGCGGCCGGAGCCCGATGACGTGGGTCGTGAAGCCGGGGTTCACGAACAGCACTCGTTCGCCGGTGGCGGGGTGCACCCGTACGACCGGATGCCGTGCGATCAAGGGATTGCGGGCGATCACCGCGTTCGCGGCGGTCACCCCGCCGGTACGGGCCACGTCGTTCCCATAGCGGTGCTCGGCGCGGAGACCCTCGACGAAGCGCTGCACCGGTTCCGAGAGGCCTTCGTATGCGGCGGCCGTGTTCGAGAAGGTCGTGTCGCCGCCGTACTCGGGGACGACGTCGGCCCGGAGCACCGAACCTGCCGGCGGGTTCACCGCTGCGGTCACGTCGGTGTGCCAGTCGTTCGCGTACGAGTAGCGGCGGCGGAGTCGCTTCGCCGCGTCACCCTCGATCCCGTACTGGGCCGCGAATCGACCCGGATCGACGGTGTAGATCTCGGGGAACCCGGCCGGCGGTTGGTCGTCGTACGGGTGGGCGTAGGTGAGGTCACCGAACTGGCGGGCGAATGCGATCTGCTCCGTGTGTCCGAGGTGCTGGTCTCGGAAGAACAGGACCTTCCAACGATGCAGCGCCGCGGTCATGCTGTCGCGTTCGTCGACGGTGAGTGGCACGGCGATGTCGACACCGCGAATCTCGGCGCCGGTATGACCGGAGAGCGGGTGCACCGTCAGCGCGCTCACCGGGACGCCTTCTCCGGACAGTTCGACAACGGGGTCATGCGTTCCGGAGGCTAACCGGCCCCGGGAGGTCGGGTCGCCGCGAGCGCGGCTGCGAAGGCCGCGACGCCGGCATCGAGCTGATCGTCGGTGGCGACGAGCGGCGGGATCCATCGGACCACGTTGCCGAACGACCCGGCGGTCATGAACAGCACGCGCCCGTGGTCGACGCAGTGGTGCGTGATCGCCGCGGCGCGGGCAGCGTCGGGCCGGCCGGTGACGTCGACGATCTCGCAGCCGATCATCAAGCCCGGTCCGCGAACGTCACCGAGGGCCGGCTCGACCGCGGCGACGGTGTCGAGCGCCTCGGTGAGGCGCGCACCCTTCGCCCGGACGGACTCGAGGAAGCCCGGGGCGTCGAGCACGTCGATCGTCGCGAGCGCGGCGGCGCAACCCATCGGGTTACCGCCGCAGGTCCCACCGTGAGATCCGGTCGGCCAGCGCTGCATCAGCTCCGCCGACGATCCGACCGCCGAGATCGGGAACCCCGACGCGAGACCCTTGGCCATGATCAGTACGTCGGGCGTGACGCCCTGGTCCTCGCACGCGAAGAACCGACCGGTGCGTCCGAACCCGGTCTGGATCTCGTCGAG
>JBBRHS010000195.1:0-5557 GCA_038222385.1 Acidimicrobiia bacterium | reverse complement strand
GTCACGTGCGCACCGGCGACCTGGGGCGGATCGACGAAGCCGGTCGGGTCCGGCTCGTCGGCCGGGGCAAGGAGATGTACGTGCGGGGCGGCTACAACGTGTACCCGGTCGAGGTGGAGGCCGCCCTGTCGACGCACCTCGCGGTCGGCGCGGTCGCGATCACACCCCGGCCCGATCCGGTGATGGGCGAGGTCGGCGTCGCCGTGGTGGTCGCGAGGGATCCCCGCCGCCCGCCGACGCTGGCCGAGCTCCGCGAGCACGGTGCCGACGGTCTGGCGGGCTACAAGCTGCCCGAGGGCATCCGTGTCGTCGACGCGCTTCCGATGACTGCGATGGACAAGCTCGACCGTCGGGCGCTCGGGGCGATCGTCGCCTCCGAGCCTGACACCGACGTCAGCTAGGTTTCGGGAATGTGGAGCGAACGAACACGTCCATCCACGCCCAGCTCCCAACTCCGGCGAGTGAGCGGAACGATCTGGATGTGGAGCGAACGAACACACCCGTCGACGCCCAGCTCCCAACTCCGGCGAGTGAGCGGAACGATCTGAGATGGAGCTCGAGTTCACGACCGAGCAGGAGGAGCTGCGCGAGTCCGTGCGGGCGGTGTTGGCGCGGGAGTGCACACCGCTGTTCGTGCGCACGGTCGCCGAGCGGCGCACCGCCGGGGCCGAGGTCGACTGCGAGCCCCTGTGGTCGCACATGGTGGAGCTCGGCTGGCCCGCGCTGACGGTGCCCGAAGCCGTGGGTGGCCTCGGGTTCGGGGCGGTGGAGCTCGCGGTGCTCGTCGAGACCCTCGGGCAGTCGATGGCGCCGGGGGCGCTGCTGCCGACGGTGTCGCAGTTCGTGCCCGCGATCCGCGAGGCCGGGAGCCAGGAGCAACAGGAACGGTTCCTTCGTCCCGTCGCAGAATCGGGAGCCACCGGCTCCCTCGCCCTCGACGATCGGGTCGGGGTGCGCACGACAGCACGGCGCGAGGGCGACCACTGGGTCCTCGCCGGCGAGAAGCACCTCGTGATCGAGGCGCCTGCGGTCGACGCCTTCGTCGTCGTCGCAACGAGCGAAGGACACGAGGGCAAGGTCGGCGCGTTCGTGGTTGCCCGCGACGCCCCGGGAGTGACGGTCGAGCCCGTCCGCAGCCTCGACCCCACCCGCCAGATCGGATCAGTCGTCCTGCGCGACGTTGCCGTCGCGCCCGACGCCGCGCTCGGTGTGCCCGGGCCGGAGACCGCGGCGGCGATCGGCCGGACGGTGCGGGAGGCAACCGCCGCGCTCGCGCTCGAGACCGTCGGCACGACCCAGACCATCTTCGACATCACCCTCGCCTACGCGAAGGAACGCGAACAGTTCGGCGTACCGATCGGATCGTTCCAGGCGATCAAGCACAAGTTCGCCGACATGGTCGTCGCGATCGAACGGGCCCGGGCGACGGGATACTTCGCCGCGCTCACGATTGCCGAACGAGACGACGGGGCGGCGATGGCAACATCGATGGCGAAGGCCGCCGCCGGCGATGCACAACGCCTCGTCGGCAAAGAAGGCATCCAGATCCACGGCGGGATCGGCTACACGTGGGAGCACGACATCCACCTGTACGTGCGGAGAGCCAAAGTCGGTGCCGCCCTCTTCGGCACCGCGACCGATCACCGCTCGCGCGTCGCCGACCTCCTCGACTGGTAGACCGCTCTATGGTCGAATCCGCTGCGCCGGCTCGACCGCTCACCGATGCATGGCCGGCGCGGAATCTCCGCCGGCTCCGCTTCTTCTCCTGCCGCCCTCGACCCTCAGAGCACGTAGGCGAAGAGCAGGACCCAGCCGATCGCCAGGACGAACCCGGTGATGATCGCGTTGCGGTGGGTGTCGAAGATGATGCGCGCGCCACCGGGCTTGGTGCCGCCGAGGAACCCGAGGGCGTTGGCCTCGAGCAGCGCCCAGACGATGATCGACACGGCCCAGAACGTGGCCCGCTTGCCACCCGTCGGTTCGAGCTGCGCGGTGTAGGGGAAGTGCGAGGTGCCGACCATGAACAGCAGCATCGGGATCGAGAAGATCGCGTTCATCCGGGAGGCCATGAGGCCCTGGCGTCCGGCCGCCGCGGCTGCGGGGTCAGCTTCGCCGCCGGCCTGGACGTTGCGGGCGTTGGCGATCACGATCTTCTGCTTGCGCCAGATCACGCCCCAGACGTTCAGGAACATGGTGAGCCCCAGCAGGATCCCGAGCGAGATGCTGATCCCGGGACGGGTCTTCAGGTACTCGGTCTTGTAGTCGTCGGTGAAGTAGAAGAGCAGGAAGCCGGTGACGACGGTCGCGACCGCGGCCCACCGGAACCACCACAGCGCCCGCCAGCTGAGCTTGTCCATGGCGTTGTTGCGCGCCGCGGGTTCCATCTCCGCGTAGGCAGGCACCTGGACGAAGTTGAAGAAGTACAGGAGGCCGATCCACGCGACCCCCACGACGACGTGCAGCCAGCGCGAGAAGAACTGCCCGCTGTTCTTGGTCCAGAAATCGAGCGCCGCGGCCATCACCGACGAACCCATGGGTACCCCCTCTGTCGAAGCGCGGCCGAACGTAGCACCATCGCTCTGAGTGGGCAGGGACCGCCGTCGAGAGCGGGTCAGGGAGTCGCGGGTCAGGGAGTGGCGTCGGCCGACCGGTAGTCGGGGCGACCGGCCGCGTCCCACTCCTCCCAGAAGTCGAAGAACTCCTGACCGAACGGATCCTGGTCCTGGAGCGGCATCGAGCCCCGCCGGACGGTGAAGTCCATGGGCGCGAGCTGGGTCGCCCGTTCGAGATGTGCGCGCGCCGCTTCGGTCCGGCCGGCCCGGTGCAGCCACGCACCGAGGCGACGTTCGGCCCGGGCGAGCTGCAGGTCCTCACCGGGCACGTACTGGTGGTCGCGCACTGCCTGGTCGTCTTCGGGGAGCACTCCGTCGCGCACCCACCGGCGCAGCTGGTCGTGGTGCACCGTCGAGTCCATCTTGGTGAACTCCTTGTAGAGGTCGTCGCCGGGTGCGATCACCGGCGCCCGCACCACCCGGTCGTGCTCGTCGATCCACACGACCGACGGCACGTTGACCACGCCGTAGAGCTCCGTGAGGCGGTGGTCGGCGTCGAGCAGCACCGGGAACGTCGGTTCGGCGGCGTTGACCCATTCCTGGGCGGAGCCCGCTTCGTTGTCCATCGAGATCGACACCAGCTCGAGACCCTCGGGCGCCAGCTCTTCGTGCAGGGCCTGCCAGGCCGGGAGGTCGTAGCGACACCCGCACCACGAAGCCCAGGTGACCAGGATGCGCTTCCGGCCGCTGAACTCCGAGAGCGAGACCGGCTCGCCTTCGAGGTCGGCGAGGGTCACGTCGGGCGCCTCGAGCGATCGGAGCCGTTCGGCGACCGTCCCTGCCGATTCCCCGACCACGATCACGCCCTGCTCGACGTCGATCGCGTACGGGCGCCCGAGTGCCGACGCGAACGCCGCGAGGTCGACCTCACCACGCTCGGGGTCACCGGCGAGCAGGGCGTCGCGGTCGCGCACGGGAACGCAGACGTCGTCGCGGCAGAGGCCCTCGGGCTTGAGCACCCACCCGGTGGCCTCAGCGAGCGACGCCGCATCGGCGAGCAGGCGCGAGCCGTCGGACCGGGCGGTGATCTCGTGTTCGGTGTCGGTGATGATCGTGGCCACGACGCCTCCTCGGGAAGATCCCGAGGCTACCCAGCGATCAGCCACCGCCCGCGATCGCCGCCGCGTTCGCGACCGACGGATGGGTGAGACCGGCCGGGCCGGCACCGAACACCTCGAGGACGTTGCGCGTGATCTGGATGATCGTCGGGTTGTAGGCCGAGCCTTCACCGGGTGGGTCGTGCTTGCTGACCCAGTAGTTGGTGCCGGTGGCGAACACCCCGGCCCCCGACGGCGCGGTGTAGTACGTCACGTCGGCGTGGTCCGAGCGGCCACGACAGGTGACCGGCGAGTGGGCCAGGATCTGGACGTTCTCGGGCACCCCCGGTCCGGGCGACCACCGGTCGTACTCGGAGCCGACGACGATCTCCAACCGTTGGCCGTCGGTCACACCGGTGTTCGCGTACACCCACGACGCCGCGTCCGACACGACCATGTCGGCGCGCACCGGATTGCACACGTACTGCTGGCCGATGAGGGTGTTCTCCGGTCGGTTCACCGGCGCCTCGCGGAAGCTGACGGTCGTCTGGGCCGGGTCGGTCGCGCGGATCGGGTCACTGCTGCTGCGGTAGTTCACCTGGTGGCGATCGGGGCCGTTGGCCGAGGGCTCGAAGCGGATCTGGCGGTAGCCCGTGTTCGCCCCGAGGAACAGGAGGTTGACGCCGCTGTCGCGAGCGGCCTCCAGTCCGTCGCGCATCGCCTTCGACCAGTATTCGTCGTGACCCATCATGAGGACCGCCTTGTGCTGCAGCAACCGCGCGGGGTTGCGGTGGATGTCGACGTCGGTCGTGTAGGTGACGTCGAGCCCCCACTCCTCCATCCGGCGCAGCACGGGGAACTCGTTGCCGATGTAGTCGGCCGCGCCTTCGGTCCACCCGTAGGGACGGTCGAACGACACGACCTTGGCTCGCGATCCACCGTTCTGGCAGTGGTAGAGCGAGCAGCCGCCCCAGTCGTTGTACGCCTGCCAGGTGGTGACGGCGTTCACGACGAGGTACGCGCTGGGCTCGGCGTCGGCCCGCAGCGTCAACGGCACGTACTGCTGGTTGCCCGACGACCCGACGAGCTTCACGAGGTAGTTGCCCTGGGGCCAGCTCGCGTCGGTGGGCAGGACGACCGACGGGGTCCATTGCGCCTCGGCCATGTTCGTGACGGGATCCTCGACCGGTTCGGCCTGGGCCGTGCCGGGGATCTCCGGCGACTGCCACACGAGGCGCGACCCGAGCCCCTGGTACCAACCCATGCGGTAGGCCTCGACGTGGAAGGTCGGGTCGGTCGTCGACACCGCTACGGGGACCGGTTCGCCCGGCTGCGCGCTCACCGTTGTGGCGTATCCCTCGATCGCTCCGGGGGTCGACTGCGAGATCCGCCAGGCGGCCGTCCCGGGCAGCTGGTTCTCCAGGAAGACGGGCGGAGAACTGATCCCGACCCGGACGGGGATCTCGGGCAGCGTCGTGGTCGTGGTGGTCGACGACGAAGTGGGGACTGCCTCGCCTGACGCGTCGGACGAACGCAGCGGACTGAACCACGACCCGGCCCCGACGACGGCGAGGACGACACCGACCACACCGGTCAGGACGAGCGCGGTTCGGCGACGCACGGCGCGCAGGGTATCGGGCAGAAGCCACGTTTCGTGACACCCCACCGGGGCAGCCCCGGCTAGCCTTGAGGTCCGGCGCGTCGGACGCGTCCTGGTGGCGTAGCCGAGTGGTTCAGGCAAGGGCCTGCAAAGCCCCGTACGCGGGTTCGATTCCCGCCGCCACCTCCAGCCCCCTGACCTGGTGTAGTCCCAGGTCAGGGGCTCTTTTCGTCCCGACCGCCAGTGAGCACCACTCAGTCCCTCGACGAGGCGGTACGACGCCGCGTGAGCGCGGTCCGAGACGACCA
>JBBRHS010000194.1:0-5558 GCA_038222385.1 Acidimicrobiia bacterium | reverse complement strand
GAGATCGTGCTCTGGATCATCGACCCGATCGACACCGACGACGCCGGCGCGTCGGCTGCGGGGTTCGAGCTGTCGCGCGACCTCCTCCAGATGCGCGTCCCTCTCCCGCTCGATGAAGTCGCTCGCTGGCCCGACGGCATCAGCGTCCGGCGCTTCCTGCCCGGCATCGACGAAGCCGACTGGCTGGCGGTGAACAACCGCGCGTTCGGCAACCACCCCGAGCAGGGCGGTTGGATCGTCGCCACGCTGGAGCGCCGGATGAGCGAACCCTGGTTCGATCCCGCCGGTTTCCTGCTCGCCTGGGCCGACGGGACCGTGGCCGGCCGCCCCGCGGGGCTCGCCGGGTTCAACTGGACGAAGATCCATCCGCCCGACCCGGCCGACGGGGATTCGGGCGACAAGGATTCGGGCGCCGTCGGCCTCGGCGAGATCTTCGTCATCGGCGTCGACCCCGAGCACCAGGGCACGGGCCTGGGGCGCGCGCTCGCGCTCGCGGGCCTGGAGTCGCTCGCGGCCCAGGGCGTTCGCACCGGCCTGCTCTACGTCGACGGCGCGAACGCGCCCGCGGTCGGCCTCTACGAGGCAATGGGGTTCGCCGTCCACCGACGCGACCGCGCCTACCGCCGGATCGTGGCATGACGCCGCCCGATCCGATGCCGGCGACCCGCTACGGCATCGACCGGGCGACCCTCGGTTCGTTGTTGGCCGAGTGGGGTGAGCCGCGGTACCGGGCCGACCAGGTGTGGGACGCGCTCTACCGCCAGCGGATCCCGCTCGACGATGCGACCGCGCTCCCGAAGAAGCTCCGCGAGCGGCTGACCTCGGCACTCCCCCTCACCCTCGAGGCGGTCACCGCGCAACGCGACGCGCGCGATCGCACCCGCAAGTGGCTCTGGCGCTGCCGGACCGACGGAGCCGAGGTCGAGACAGTGCTCATGCGCTACCCCACCCGCGCCACCGTGTGTGTGTCGTCGCAGGCGGGCTGCGCGATGGCATGCACGTTCTGCGCGACGGGCCAGGGCGGATTCGAACGGCACCTCACCGGCGGCGAGATCATCGAACAGGTCGCATCGGCGGCGCACGCGTCGGACCAGCGGGTCTCGAACGTCGTCTACATGGGGATGGGGGAACCCCTCGCCAACTACGACGCGGTGTGGCAGTCGATCGAACGCCTTCACATCGACTTAGGACTCTCCGCCCGCCACATCACGGTGTCGACGGTCGGGGTCGTCCCCGGCATCCGACGGCTCGCGCGCGAGGACCTCCCCGTGACGCTCGCGGTGTCGCTGCACGCCCCCGACGACGACCTGCGCGACCAGCTCGTCCCCCTGAACCGCCGGTACCCGATCGCCGAGGTGCTCGACGCCGCCGAGGAGTTCAGCGAGGCGCGGGGGCGCCGAGTGACCTTCGAGTACGCGCTCATCGCCGGGGTGAACGACGACACCAACCGAGCCGCCGCGCTGGCCCGGCTCCTCAAGGGATTCCCCGGCGCGGGTGGCGCCCACGTGAACCTCATCCCCCTCAACCCCACCGCCGGCTTCGGCGGCCACAAGCCGTCGCCGCCCTCGATGGGCGCATTCGCCCGTACCCTGGAGTCGGGCGGAGTGACCGCGACCGTCCGCCGGAACCGGGGAACGGAGATCGATGCCGCCTGCGGTCAGCTGCGCTCCCGGGGCGTGATCTCCACTGCGATCTCACCCGGGCCCGCCCCGTCGACCAGAATGGTCCCGTGAACGAACGACGCTGGTTCAACAACACCCAACCGCAGACGCTCCAGATCGCGGTGATCCTGCTCTACATCGACGCGGCCTTCTCCGTGATCTTCGGCGGACTCCTGTTCTTCTTCCCGATCGGACTGATCATCACCGTGGCGATGGCCGCGGGAGCGTTCGGCATCGCGAACGAACAGCGCTGGGGCTATGCGCTCGGGCTCGTCGGCGCCGGCCTCAACCTCCTGAAGCCCCTGATCGCAGGCTTCTCGTTGACCCAGTACATCAGCTACGACCCGCTCGGCCTCCTGCTCGCCGTTGCGCTCGTCGCGCTGCTCCTCCACCCGATGAGCCGCGACTACCAGCGCATCTGGTTCAAGTGAGGGCCGATCCTGCCGCGCTCGTCGCCGATCTCGAAGCCCGCATCCGGCCCCTGGAGATCGCGGTCGGCCGGGCCTGGTGGGACAGCTACACCGACGCATCACCGGAGTCCGAGCAACGCCGCACCGACGCCGAGCTCGCGCTCCGCAGCGCCTACGCCGATGCCGACGCCTTCGCCGCGCTCACTGCCGCCCGGTCCGATCCCCCCGGCGACGCGCTGCTCGCGCGACAGATCGCGGTGCTGCACGACTCGTTCGCACCCCACCAGATCCCCGACGAGCTGCGGACCCGGATCGTCGAGCTCGAGACGAGCGTCGACTCCAGCTTCAACGCCTTCCGGGGCAAGATGCACGGCGCCGCGGTCGACGACAACACGATCCTCGCGATCCTCACCTCGAGCGACGACACCGGCGAGCGGCGCGCCGCGTGGGAGGCATCGAAGCAGGTCGGCGCCGAGGTGGCCGAACGCCTGCGCGACCTGGTGCGAGCCCGCAACGAGGCCGCCCGGGCGCTCGGCCACCGAGACCACTTCGCCCTCGCGCTCGCGACAGGAGAGCTCGACGAAGCGCGCCTCTTCGCCACGCTCGCCGAGGTCGACACCGCAACGGCCGCTCCGTTCGCCGAGTGGAAGGCCGGCCTCGATGCCCGTCAGGCCGAGCGCTTCGGGTGCGGGGTCGACGAGCTGCGACCGTGGCACCTCGACGACCCCTTCTTCCAGGAGGTCCCGGCCGACGGTGCGATCGACCTCGATCCCCTCTTCGCCGACGCCGACCTCACCGACCTCACCCTGCGCACCTACGACGGCCTCGACCTCGACCTCCGACCGGTCGTCGACCGCAGCGACCTCCTTCCGCGACCCGGGAAGAGTCAGCACGCGTTCTGCATCGACATCGACCGCGAAGGTGATGTGCGGGTGTTGTCGAACAACACCCCGAACACGCGCTGGACCGACACGATGCTGCACGAGTTCGGTCACGCGCTCTACGACACGTCACTCGACCCCGCGCTGCCATGGTTGCTCCGGAGTGCAGCGCACGCGCTGACGACCGAGGGCGTTGCCATGATGTTCGGGCGCCTCCCGCGCGACCCCGAGTGGTTGCGGGTCGTGGCTGCCCGCCCCGCCGACGAAGTCGACGCGCTCGCGCCCGGGCTCGCGGCGTCGCAACGGATCGCGCTGCTCGTGTTCGCCCGGTGGGTGCTCGTGATGACGCACTTCGAGCGAGGCCTCTACGCCGACCCCGACGCGGATCACGACACCCGCTGGTGGGATCTCGTCGAACGCTTCCAGCTCGTGCGGCGGCCCGACGATCGCCACGCTCCCGACTGGGCCGCGAAGATCCACCTCGCCGCGGCGCCCGTCTACTACCAGAACTACCTCTACGGAGAGCTCGTCGCATCGCAGCTCGCGGCCACGCTCCGCCGGGAAGCAGGCGGGATCGTCGACCGACCCGAGGCCGGTCGGCTCCTCGGCGACCGCTTCCTCGCCCCCGGTGCGGCACTGCGCTGGGACCACCTCGTCGAGGAGGCCACCGGCGAACCCCTCACGGCCGCGCACCTCGCGGCCGAACTGGCCCGCTAGCCATGGATCTGGGGCTGCGAGGCCGCACCGCGGTGGTCGCGGGCGGGTCACGCGGCATCGGCCGTGCGGTCGCCGAGCAGCTCGCGGCCGAAGGGTGCCGCGTCGCGGTGCTCGCCCGCACACCCACCGACCTCGCGGAGGCCGAGGCCGACCTCATCGCTGCCGGCGCGATGGACGCGATCGGCCTGCAGTGCGACCTGCTCGACACCGGTGAGGTCGAAGCCGCGTTCTCGTTCCTCGACGAACGGTGGGGTGAGCTCAACGTGCTCGTCCACGCGGCCGGGCCCGCCCACCTCGGCGGCACCGGCGACCTCACCGACAACGAGTGGCTCGACGCGTTCGACTCGGGCGTGATCACCCTCGTGCGCTGCGTCCGCGCCGGCCTCCCGCTCCTGCGCAAGGCCGCGTTCGGTCGGGTCGTGAGCGTGGCGTCGAGCATGATCCGCCATCAGAGCCCCGGCCTGATCGCCTGGACCGCGGCGAAGTCGGCGCTCGCGAGCACCACCAAGAACCTCTCGCGGGAGCTCGCAGGAGAGAGCATCGTCGTGAACACGGTGTGCCCGGGGATGGTGATGACGTCGGCGATCGAGGGCTACCTCGCCGATGCCGACCTCACCGGCCTGCCCGAAGGTCCGCTCGAGGCCGCGTACGCTGCGATCGAACGCGACTTCCACCAGCCGAACGACATCGGTCGGATCGGGCTTCCCGAAGAGGTCGCGGCCCTGGTCGTGTTTCTCTGCTCGGAGCTGGCGAGCTACGTCGTCGGCGCGACGATCCCCGTCGACGGCGGCAGCGACTTCTTCTGATGGACGTGCCGCCGACCCGTCGTGTGTGACTGCCTCGTCGCCGTCGGCTCCGCGGGGACCCTCTTCGCCAAGAACAGCGACCGGCCGGTCGGGGAGGTCCAGGTCGTCGAGGCGCATCCCCGTCGGCCCGCGGGTCGCGCGCTGACGACCCAGTACCTCACGATCGCCGACCGGGGTGCGGCCCCGCTCATCGGGTCACGACCGACGTGGCTCTGGGGACTCGAGCACGGCGTCAACGAACACCGCGTCGCGGTCGGCAACGAGATGCTGTTCACCGCGGAAGATCCCCGGGCCGCGCCGCCCGCGCTGATCGGCATGGACCTCGTGCGCCTCGCCCTCGAGCGAGCGACCGACGCCGACGCCGCGGTCACGGTGATCACGGAGCTCCTGGCCCGTCACGGCCAGGGTGGTGCCGGCGAGACCGATCCCCCCAAGGCGTACTTCTCGTCGTTCCTGATCGCCGATCCCCGCCGGGCTTGGACTCTCGAGACGAGCGGGGGCACCTGGGCCGCTCGCGCGGTCGGGCCGGGCGCCGGAGTTGCGATCTCGAACCGCATCTCGTTGCGCCACGACTGGACCCTCGCCTCCCCGAACGTCGAGCCCGGAGCCGACTTCGACCGTTACCGGCGACCCGACTCACCGACCGGTCACGCCGACCGACGCCTCGCCTGCACCCGCCCGGCCGTCGAACGCGGCGCCGACGCCACGTCCGCCTCCGATCTCGTCGGCGTGCTCCGCGACCACGACGGCGACCGGTGGGGCCGGCCCGACGATCCCGTCGACCGGGTCGTCGCACCGCCGGCCGCCGATGCGCCGCCTCCCACCGGCGTGACGGTCTGCATGCACCTGCGCGGCGAACAGACCACGAACGCGGCGATGGTCACGTTGCTCCCCACCGATCCCGACGCGCCCCTCCGAGCCTGGGTCGCGCTCGGCAGCCCTTGCACCTCGGTCTTCGTCCCGGTGTTCCCGCCGCTCGGCGTGCCGGCCGAACTGGCCCGACCCGAGCTGTGGACAGCGTTCGACGCGCTCCGACCCGCGGTCGAAGGTCCTCGCGGCGTCGACGCGCTCGCAGCCGTCCGC
>JBBRHS010000193.1:0-5560 GCA_038222385.1 Acidimicrobiia bacterium | reverse complement strand
CGGGTCTCGCAGGCAAGGACCGAGACGTCGCCGGCCGGCGCGCGCCGGGCGATCTCCACGATCACCCCGAGCCCGGTGCCGTGGCCTCCGGCGGCGAGCGCACCGCTGTTGCAGATGGTCATCAGGCGCCGTGACCCGGCGAGCAGGTCGGCTCCGTGAGCGGAGAGTGATGCGCTCGCCGCATTCTCGGCGGCGTGGATCGCGACGGCTTCCGCTCGTGCCGCAGCCCCGCGGTCCGCTTCGTCAACCGCGAGTGCGAACCGGTGCACCCGGTCGACTGCCCAGGCCAGGTTCACCGCTGTCGGTCGCGCGGTGCGCAGGATCTCTGCGGCGCGGTCGACGGCATCGGGGCTCGTGTCCCGCGCGACTGCGAGCGCGAGTCCGTACGCGGCGGCGATGCCGATCAGCGGCGCGCCTCGGACCGACAGCCGCTTGATCGCATCGGCGACCTCCTGCGCGTCGCGGAGCTCGAGGACGACCTCGCGCCGAGGGAGCACGGTCTGGTCGAGGATCAGGAGCCGGTCCCCGGTGAACTCGAGCGGCGCGGTCATCTCCCGAGCCTACGAGGTCGACCGCGGGTCACTCGTCGAAGTACTTCGCCCACTCGGTGCCCTGGAACCCGGCCCGGAGCTCGTCGTAGCCTACGAGCAGCTCGCGCAGCGGCTCCGGGTTCTGGCGCTGCATCCCGCTCCACGGCCGTTTGAAGCGCACGCCGAGGAAGTCGGTGACGGTGGAGAACGTCGCGTCGGTGTCGGCCACGAGATCCTCGTAGTAGACCGGCAGGACGCGATGGTTCGCGAATCGCAGGTCGCCGTCGGCTTCCCAGGCGCGGGTCTGGCGGAACGTGGCCTCGAGCTCGGTGCGGCTGATCGCCACCGACTTCGCGCCGGCCCCGACGCTCGGCGCATCGGCGAGATCGAGCCAAACGTTCCGCTGCTCGGCGATCGCGCGGGACACGACGGCGCGCAAGACGTTCCGGCGCCTGAGGTGGATCACGGCGAGATCGCGGTCGAGCTCGAGGCGCTCCCAGATACGCCCCGAGTCGTCGTCGAGAGGGTGGTAGTAGAAGATCTTGAAGCCCGTTGCCTTGGTGAAGAACGGCTGTTCGCCGAAGATCCGGCTGATGACCGCGTCGGCTTCGCGTCCGGCGAGGCGCTTCACGATCTCGCCCTGCGCGTCGATGCCGGGGTGCGAGTCGAGCAGCGAGATGAGGAGGTTCGAACCGGTCCGTGCCCGAGACAAGACGATGAAGCGCGTGTAGTCGCGGTGCTTGAGGACGCGCGGGAGGTGGTGGCCCACGCGTCGGGTGATCGCCCGACGGTGTTCGGTGAGCACCGGGAACCTGCTCACGCGGAGAAGAGGTCGAGGTCCGGGGCGTCGGTGAGCAGCCCCATGTCGACGAGCCTTCGGATCGTCGTGTCGACGGTGCTCCGCTCGAGGGCGCCCGGTGGGGCCAGGGCGAGCACGACTTCGGCGAGATCGGAGCAGCTCTCGGCCTCGGGCACACAGGTCCAGACGAACGAAGCTGCGGTGTTCAGGAGGTGCACCGTTCCGGTCGACGCGTCGAGCACCGCGAGTTCGTCGCCGACCGGCACCGTCGTGGTGTCCTGGGTCACCGGGCCGATGGTCGCGGCCGGGTGGACCGGCTCGCCGGAGGTGGACGCGGCCGCGCGGATCCGGGGCACCGCGCCGGACGCATCGTGGTGGGTGAGCTGCGACGCCGGGCACGCCAGCGCGAGGCCGACCAGCCAGGGCAACGCGTCGCTGCTCAGGGTGGCCAGGTTCGTGGTGTGAGCCGCGAGTGCCAGCACGACCAGACCGGGCTCGAGCGTGGTCAACGAGGGCGGCTCGTCGGGCGAGTACCGCGGAAAGATGATGGCACTGGGTGCCAGCGGCGTGGCGACCGACGTCGCGCGGAGCTGCGAAGACGGGAGGAGCCGCTCACCTCCGGCGCTGTGCTCGTCGAGTGACAGCGGCTTGGGGTAGGGGACCATCGAGCCGGTCGCGAGGTCGACGACGGCATACTCGTCGGAGAGGTAGGTCAGACCCTGCTCCACGCATGCGGCCACGAGCGTCGACTTGCCGGCTCCCGAACCGCCGGGCAGCAGCACCGCGCCCTCGGCGGCGACGCAACCGGCGTGGATCACCAGGTGCGCGTCGGTGTCGGGCACCATCGTGTTGAGGTGCCACACGACGGTGGCGGCGAGGATCGACGGCTCGATGTCGGCGCGGACGACCGTGCCGCCGTCGAGGAGGCGGTACCTGTGGTCGGGAGCCGGTTCGACCCGGAGGTGACGGCTCGCCGCTGCCGCCGACGCCAGATCACCGAGCACGG
The DNA here is from genome assembly GCA_038222385.1 of Acidimicrobiia bacterium. Taxonomy (GTDB): domain Bacteria; phylum Actinomycetota; class Acidimicrobiia; order IMCC26256; family JANYLB01; genus JANYLB01. Next base: position 3,225 of record JBBRHS010000193.1, on the reverse strand, counting down.
TCCGGAGCTCGGTGAGCACGGGATCGGGTGCCTCGATGGTGACGATCGTGCCCACGACGTCGATGATCAGGTCGAGCTCCTCGGCCCCGGCGGCTCGCTGCTGGGCACCACTTCGGGCCGCGACAGTCCGTGCTGATCCTTCGGGCGCGGCGCGACCGGGTTGACCGCGATCAGCACGAAGAGCGCCGGCATCACCAGCGAACGTTGACGAGCAAGGATCCCGAAGTTCGCGAACGACGAGAACGTGGCTGCGTAGAGGATCAGCAGGACGATGCAGTACAGGAGGAACGGGGATCCCCTCGCGCGCCGCAGCGCCGTGCGTACCGACGGGAACCGCTTGACGATCAGTACGAGGAGGATCATCGACTCGAGCGAGGCCAGGAGCTCGAACGGTGTGCGCACCTCGTAGGGCAGTGGGCGGAACAGCACCGTCACCGCGCCCATGGGCAGGTTCAGCGGGTTCAGCGAGTTCCCGCCGCTGTCGAACTTCGATCCTCCCTGGCCCGTCTGGGCGCTGACCTCGTCGAGCTCGGTTTCGATCGCGGAGAGCGACAGCTCGGAGATCCCGAGCGACTTCGTGGCCTGGCTGACCGCGAAGGCCATGAGCAACGCGATGATGAGCACGCCCACCGGCCGCCCCGCGAACGAGCCGACCCCGGTCTTGGAACCACGGATCCGGCCTGCGACGTAGGCGCAGCCCGCCGCCAGGGTCACCAGCGCGAGCAGGTGCGGACGCACGACCCAGAGCAGCCAGCCTCCCGACAGCCCGATCGCGAGACCGATCAGGAGGCGCTGACGGACCAGGTACGACGTGCCGAGCGCGGCCACCCCGATTCCCAGCTGCATCAGCGCCTCCTTGCCGATCGAAGACGGCCAGAACGCGATGCTCGGCGCGAACAGCACCAGGCCGAGGTAGAGCTTCTTGTTCATCCCCGGCACGGCATCGACCGACGCGCGGTACCAGAAGTACGAGCCGACGAGCGCAAGGAGGCCGAAGATGAAGAACCCCGCGACCACGTTCGAGCCGAAGATGAAGTACACCCACCCGGTGAACACGCGGATGAAGTTGGTCTTCCTCCAGTTGTCGAGCTCCGGGACGATCCCGTTGCCCATCCACGCGTCGGCGAACTTTCGGCCGTACTCGTCGTACATGATCGCATCGCCCTGGCCGTCGTAGCTACCGACCAGCGTGAGGTACCGCACGTACGACGCCACGACCTTCACGACGACCCCGAGGACGAGGAACCGACCGATCCAGGCTTCGTCGGGGCGGCGACGGGCGATGGTGCGCCCCGCCGCGACCGCGAACACGATCCCGGCCGCGGGCACCAGTACCAGTCCCATGAAGTCGATGCCGAGCCGGGCGACGAGGGCAGTCAGGAACAGCACGCCCACCCCGACGAGCGCGAGGCGCAGGCCGCCTTCGGGCAGGGATGCAGCACCGGGAGCGACGGGCTCCGGGGGTGGCGGAGCATCGGTACCGGATCCGTCGCCGGGCGCTCCCGGTGGTGCAGGCGGGGCGACGCCGGCCCCCGGCCTCGGGGCCCGCTTGTCGCTCCATCGTTCCTGGCGGGATCGCGGGCGCGGGTGCAGACGCGTGGTCGGTCCGACCGCGGCGAGGGCCTCGGCGGACGGCCGGCGGGTCACGAGCTCGACCGGCGGGCGGGGCGCGAGCATCACCTGAGCGGGAACGCTGGAGTCGGTGGGAGGAGCGGCCGCCGCTCGGGCCGAGTCGGTGGGGCCGTCGGGACGACCATCGGGTGTGTCGGCGCGCGACGGTTGTTTCGCCCGCGCTTCCATCGCCCGGCGGTAGAGCTCGATCCAGCGGCGTCCGTAGAGCTGCGGGGTCGCCCGCTGACCGTAGCTCCAGCGCATGAACGCAGGGGTCGGCGCGACGAGGGCCCGCGTCAGGGTGAGCCGCCGCGCGACGTCGCCGTGGAGGAGCTCGTCGACGCGGCGTTTGGCGGAGCGGGACGACGCAGGGACCACCGGGGTGAGGGCGGGATGGAGCCCGGCGAGGGTGTCGAGTGGGCCCGGGAGCGCCACGCCGAGCCCGTCGATGACGGCCCGGAGGCCGTGGGCAACGGGTTCGGCTGCCCGCCATCGATCGACGAGCTCGACCGCGCGATCGGCATCGAGATCGGGGTGGAGCGCGACCTGGGCGATGTCGCGGATCGACAGGGCCCGGGCGAGGCCGTCACCCAGGACCGCGTGGAGCGCGACCTCGACCAGGTGCGCCTCCCACGAGGGGCCGGGAACCGGCACCCCGTCGAGCAGGACCGCATGCCGCTCGGCCACGATCTCCTCGATGTCGATCGAATCACCGAGGTTGCCGGCGACCAAGGTGCGGTGCAGGTCGACTACAACACCGCCGGGGTGGGTGAGGGTGAGTGCCTTGCCCACACGCGCGTCGTAGCCCGGTGCCGGCTCGGGGCGGGTCCGCTGGTAGCCCATGGCTTCGAGGGCCCGGACGGCGGCGTGCTGGTGACGCCCCGAGACGAGGATGTCGAGGTCGGTGAAGGGGCGGAGCGACGGGTCGGGATACGCGCTGTGCGCGAGGATCGCGCCCTTCAGCACCACGGCCGGCAGTTCGGCGAGGATCTGCTCGAGTCGGATGAGCTCACCCTCGAGCTGGACCGCCCGGATCGCCTCGGACTCCAGTCGCAGGTCGAGCCGGTGGGCGCTGTCTTCATCGAGGTCGGCGAGGCCCTCGGAACGGGCCCAACCGAGGATGCCGGCGAGACCGTGCGTCGCGACCTCGTCGAGCCGTTCCCCCCACTCGTCGCGGACGAGCGGCCGACCACCGGGAAGCCCCGCCCCGGCCAGCGCCAGGATGTGCGTGTCGATCGGGATCACGCGACGACCTCGGCCAGGTGGGTCGCCACGAGCGAGTTGGCGAACTTGAGGACGTTCGCCTCGAGGTCATCGGGTGCTCCCTCGCGCGACGCGAGGTGGGCGACCGCTTCACCGACGGAGTAGCCCCGCGAGAAGCACCACCACAACTCGGGGCCGGTACCGAGGAGTCGCTGCACCGACGCGGTCGCGCCCCCGGCGTTCACGAGGAGGTCGGCTCCGAGTCTCCTCGTCGCGGCCGGCACGAGGGTGAAGCGGGTCGACAGGTCGATCGGCTGCGCCGCCACGGGCCGCTCCGTCAGTCTTCGGAGTCGACCAGGGCGACGCCGAAGGGAACGGCGCCGGCCAACTCGAGCCGGGCTGCCGCTTCGC
>JBBRHS010000192.1:0-5623 GCA_038222385.1 Acidimicrobiia bacterium | reverse complement strand
CGGGCGCTCTGGTCGGAGGAGAAGCCGTTCGACTGTGTGGGCGAACGGATGGAGTCGGTTGCCGCGCTCACCCTGCTCGCCGACCAGCCGGCCTGGGCGAGCCGCACCGTGGTCGCGACCCTCGCGCCCGAAGCTCGTGCGCTGCTCGCGGCGAAGCCCGCCACCGCGGCCGAGTATCTCCGGGTCGATCCGGTCGATGGCCTCCCCGCCGAGTACCGCGACCGCGTACGGAATCTCGCCGCCGACCTCGCTCCGGAGCCGTCGGATGCGGCTTGACGATCTGCACCGTCGTCGGGTCGCGCTGCTCGGGATGGGGATCGATGTCGTGGCGGCACTGCCCGCGATCGTCGGTGCCGGGCCCGACGAGCTGGTCGTCGTCGACGACGGGCTGACCGTCGACACCTTCGAGGGCCTCCCGGTCGTCCCACTCGCCTCGGCCGCGCGCGACGCCGAGGTCTTCGTGCGGTCGCCGGGCTTCCCCCGGTACGTCGGACCGCTGCCCGACGCGATCGCCCGCGGTGCCATGATGACGACCCCGGTCGACCTCTGGGTCGGCTCGCGGGGCGAGAACCGACGGATCGTCATGATCACTGGCACCAAGGGCAAGTCGACGACCACCGACCTCGTCGGTCAACTGGCCGAGGGCGCGGGCGTGTCGGTGGGCATCGCCGGGAACCTCGGGATCCCGGTCTTCTCCGACGCCTGGGCCCACGACGCGCCGGTGATCGTGATCGAGGTCTCGAGCTACCAGGCGAGCGACCTCCACCACGTTCCCGAGATCGCCGTGGTCACGTCGCTCGCCGAGGACCACCTCGACTGGCACGGGAACTACGAGCGCTACCGCGCCGACAAGCTCCGCGTCGTCGCCAACGACGGTCACGTGGCCGGCCGGGTGCTGGTCCCCCGCGCCGAGGCCACCGCGATCGCCGCGATCCGCGAGCTCGCCGTCGAGCCCGACCTCGTCGACGTCCCTGACCACGAGCCTCGCCTGCCCCACCACCGGGTCCAGAACGCGGCGCTCGCCGCCGCGGTCGTGCAGGCGCTCGGCGCGAGCGGGATCGGCGACCCCGACATCCTCGCCGCCGCCGAGCGAAACCTCCCGGGCCGGCTCGCGCCGTGTCCCGGTCCGGGCACCGGACTCTGGATCGACGACGCGCTCGCGACCAACCCGAGGGCCGCGGCCGCCGGGCTGTCGTGGGCCCGCTCGCTCGACCGCCCGACGATCGTCCTGCTCGGCGGGGCCGACCGCGGCGTGAACCCGACCCCCCTGAAGGACGAGATCGCGCGGTGGCCCGTCGGCCGCATCCGCGCGATCACGCTGCCCGACAACGGGCGCGAGCTCGCGGCGGCGTGTGGAGTCGAGGTGATCGCCGCGCTCGACTCGGTGGCGGCCGCGGTGCAACACGCCGCGCTTATCCTCCCGCCCGACGGTATGGTGATGTTCTCCCCCGCCGCACCGACCCCGCCGGCCGCCGGCAACTGGAAGCTCCGCTCCGAAGCCTTCCGCACCGCCGTCGCCACCCTCCCGTCCTGACCCGCGCGACCTACCCACAGGACCCGCTGAGGGAGCTCGGGTGGGTAGCTTCGGGTGATGCCCGATGACTCCCGGCGACGAACAGGTGGCGCGGGAGGTGGAATCCTCGCCGGACCGGTCGACGGGCCCGAGCGCCTGGCCCGCGACTACCCCGCGTGCGACGCTCGGCCCGGGCTGAAGGTCGTCCACCGGGCCAGCGGGTTCTCGGGCGAGTTCGTCGCGTTCGACGGGAAGGTCGCGGTGATCCGCGGCGCCACGGGCCTCGAACGGCGCGTGCCGAACACACCGGGCGCGTTCCTCGTGTCCTCCCGTCCCGTCCGGCTGGTGCCGGCTGCCGCGCCGGTGGAACCCGAGGGTCCCGAACACCTCGCCGACGCCCGGGTGTCGGCCGACACCGTGACCGCGTCGGGGAGCAGAGCCGTGATCGGGGCCAAGGCGCGGGTCGCGCGGGCGAGTCGGATCGTCGTCGAAGGGGTGCACGACGCCGAGCTCGTCGAGAAGGTGTGGGGCGACGACCTACGCATCGAGGGGATCGTGGTCGAACGCCTCGACGGCCTCGACCACCTCGACGCCGCGCTCGCCGAGATGGCGCCCGGGCCGGGTCGACGCATCGGGGTGCTCGTCGACCACCTCGTGCCGGGGAGCAAGGAGATGCGCATCGTCGAGGCGATCGGGAACCCGTACGTGCTGGTGACCGGCACGCCCTACGTCGACGTGTGGGAGGCGGTGAAGCCGTCCGTCGTCGGCATCGACGCGTGGCCGGTGATCCCGAAAGGCCAGGACTGGAAGACCGGCGTGTGCGCGGCCCTCGGTGTGGACAACCCGGGGGCGTTGTGGCGACGGATCCTCGACGCCACAACGAGTTGGAAGCATCTCGAGCAACCGTTCATCCGGGCCGTCGAAGAGCTCATCGACTTCGTGACCGAACCCGAACCGTCAGACGTCGGCACCTCCGGCCGATAGCGGTTCCCACGGGCGATCGGGCGCGCCGACGCCGTAGAGCTTCGACGCGTTGTCCCACAGCACCTTCCGCCGCGTGACCGCGTCGAGATCGCCGAAGGCCTCGTCGATCCGTTCCCGCACGTTGCCGAAGAGGCACACCGGGTGCGGGTAGTCGGTCTCGAACAGCACGTTGTCGGCGCCGATCACATCGAGATCACGCTGCGGTGCGTGGGACTCGAAGAACGAGCACGCGTACACCTGGCGGTGGAAGTAGTCGCTGGGCCGCAGCACGAACTCGGGGCGTTCGGCCCGCATCGTGGAGTACTCGAAGCAATAGTCGGTCGACTCGAGCACGAACGGCACCCACCCGATCCCGCTCTCGACCGAGACGAACCGCACGTCGGGATGACGGGGCAGCACGCCACTCAGCAGGAGGTCGGTGACCTGCATCGCGTTGCCGAGGAACAAGCCGAGGCTCGTGGTGACGAGCGTCGAACCGACGCCGTGGGCCTTCACCCGCTCGCGGTTGAACGAGTCGGACATGTCGCCTGAGCCGATGTGGAAGTTGAGGGACAGCCCGGTCTCTGCGGCGACGCGGTACAGCGGATCCCAGTGGCGGTCGCCGAGGTACGGCTCGCCGAGCACCTGTGGCTCACCCGAGAACAGGATCCCCTTGTGGCCGATTGCCGCGCACCGCTCGACCTCGGCCACGGTCGCGTCGACGTCCCAGAACGGTGTGGCCATGATCGGGATGAACCGACGCGGGTCGGCCGAGCACCATTCGATCAGCCAGTCGTTGTACGCGCGGACGCACGCGAGCATGAGGTCGGGGTCGCCGAGCTGCAGGAACCCCTGGTTCCCGAACCCGCCGATGTTCGGGTAGAGGGCCATCGCCCAGATCCCGACGGAATCCATGTAGTCGAGCCGAGCGGGCGCGTCGTGGGCCGCGAGCGGTGCGTCGTCCATCGTCTTCGGGCACGACGGGAACGGCTCGGGCCAGCCCGCCACCGCGGTCATGCCGATCGGAATCGGCTGCGCGTCGCCGATCTGCCAGGCGTCGACGCCGCGCTCGGTCCGCACCATCGTCGGGCCGAGATCGCGCCACTTCGCGGGCAGTCGGTCGCGCCACACACCGGCCGACTCCGTGATGTGGGTGTCGCAGTCGATCACCCAGTCGTCGATCCGCTGCCCAGCTGCACTCATCCGCGTCTCCCCCCATCGGCGGCGGCACGCCACCGGATTCAGTGCTCGACGAGCTCCCGCGACACGCCGTCGTCCCACCGACGCAGCACGAGGTACTCCCCCTTGAGCGCGGCCCGGTCCCACTGGCCGAACCCCATCGTGGTTCCGGCCCGCCCGGTGGCCGACGGCAGCATCTTGATTCGTTCGAGCCCTTCCCGCATCCCGGCGCGGGTGAGGTGGTCGGCCCGCGCGGCCGCCTCGGCGACGAGTCGCCCGAGGTCGTGCTGGCCCGGAGGGCCGGGTCCAGGCATCGCCGCCCCGACCACTTCCTGCAACGCAGCCAGCGTCTCGTTGCTCCCCGACACGGAGTCGCAGTAGGTCCAGCCGTTCCAGGCCCGCGCCCAGTCCGCGTTCGCGTACCCGAACATGAGGGCCGAGTTGGTCACGACCGGCGGGTGCCAGTCGAGGGCGGCGAGCGCCCGGGCCAACGGGTGCGCCGAGAGACCGAGGCCGAGGTACACCAGCGCGTCGGCTCCGGTTGCGCGGAGCGACTCGGCCGTGGCGCCCAGGTCGTCGGTCACGGGCGACACACCGACCCGGGCGACGAGGTCGACACCGAACGCGGGGCAGGCGTCGTCGAAGAACGTTGCGTAGCGCCGGCCGATGGTCGAGCGGTCGTAGACGAGCGCGACGCGCGTGAGCCTCCGATCAGAGAGGTGGCGGGCCAGCACGTTCGGCTCTTCCTCGAGCGAACCGATCTGGTAGTGGAACATCCACTCGCTGCGGGTCTGCTCACTGCCGGTGTAGTTGATGCACGCGATCTCTGCCGCGTCGGCGAGGTCGCGTACCACCAGCCCGTTGTCGGTGATCGCGGGACCGATCACCACGAGCACACCCGCGTCGACGAGCTCGTCGAACGCGGTGACCACCGCGTGGGCGCTCCCCCGGGGAAGTCCCGCGGCGTGCGCATGCAGGAACTCGACCGGCCGGTCGAGGCGATCCCCCACGAGCTCGATGCCGACGCGCGCGCACCGTTCGAAGCCGGCGTCCTGGTCCGGGAGGGAGTGATCGTGCAGCACCCCGATGAGCAGCGGGGCTGCGTCGTTGGCCATCCGCTCACCGTACCTGTGTCAGTGTGCGGAACGCCCGACGACGCAGGAGCCGACCCGATGAGCGCAGCCACCGACACCGCCCGCCCGGACCCCGGTGGTCCCGACCTCACCGGCAAGGTCGCGATCGTGAGTGGGGCGTCGCGCGGGATCGGCCGAGGTCTCGCGCTGGGGCTCGCCCAAGCCGGTGCGGCCGTCGTGTGCTCGGCGCGCACGACCACAGACCGACCGAACGATCTCGGGCTACCCGGCACCATCGAGGAGACCGTCGACGCGATCCGCTCGGTGGGCGGCGACGCCCTCGCGGTCCGGTGCGACATCGGCGTCGCCGACGACATCACCGCGCTCGTCGACGCGACGATCTCGCGGTACGGGCGACTCGACGTGTTGGTGAACAACGCGATGGCGCCGACCCGGGGCCTGTTCCCCGAGACCACCGAGGACATGTGGGACGAGTCGATGCGCATCAACGTCCGGAGCCTCTTCCTCACGGCCCAGGCCGTGGTTCCACCGATGCGGGAGCAGGGCGCCGGCAGCATCATCAACATCTCGTCGGGCGCCGCGGATCCGTACATCACCGGCATGCCGCCCGGCTACGTGACCTACTCCGTGGCCAAAGCCGCGCTCGAACGCTTCAGCACCGCGCTCGCCGGTGAGCTCGCAGACGTCGGGATCGCCGTCAACGCGCTGCGGCCGGGGGCGGTGAAGACCGAGATGACGGTGCACGAGCTCGGTGAGGAGTACGACTGGACCGGATGGAAGACGCCCGAAGCGGTGGTGCCGGCGGTCGTGTATCTCGCGCAGCAGGACGGCACCGGTTTCACGGGCAAGATCGTCGACTCCACGCAGTACGGCC
>JBBRHS010000191.1:0-5630 GCA_038222385.1 Acidimicrobiia bacterium | reverse complement strand
CGGGTTCCTCGGTGAGGTCGGCCACCGGAGCGAGTGGAAGGAGTTCCTCCCGCACCCGGTGTTGCCCTTCATCACCTCGACCGCGCACCCGGTGATCGACCCCGACCGCGACTGCCTCTGGACCGTGAACACCCACTGGGGGCAGCTCCACGTGGTCCGGTGGGACGGCGACGGCCGGTTGCAGTCGTGGCCGATCGAGGGCGCGACCATCCCGCAGTCGCTCCACACCATCACGGTCACGCGCGACTGGATCGTCGTCGTCGACTGCGCGTTCAAGGTCGAGCCGCAGATGCTGAACGGAGGCGAACGCACCGAGCCGAACAACCCGTCGGAACCGCTCTACCTGATCCGAAAGGCCGATCTCGACCGGACCCCGGTCGGAGACGCTGTCTCGTGCAAGACCTTCACGGTCGCGCCCGAGGTCATGCACTACTACGGGGTGTACGACGACTCCGACGGAGTGCGGGTGGTGTTCGAACACACCGAGAACAGCGAGCTCGGGCTCGCGCAACGCGCCGGAGACGTCGACGCGCTCGGTCGGCCGTGCGATCCCGCGTTCGCGGGCCTCTACGGGTTCCCGATGAGTCCGTCGCGCATGAGCATGATCGAGTTCGACCCCGAGACGGGCCGCCAGACCGAGCAGGCGTCGCTCTACGAACCCGGTCGGTACTTCGCGCAGCAGTTGTCTGCGCTCGACTGGAGCACCGAGGGGGTGACGGCACCGACCGTTCGCCACATGCTGTACCACGGGTGGCGACCGGAGGCCGTCACGCAGCGGCACCTCGCCCTCTACGGCGACCGGGTCGATCGCACGCTGCTGCCCACCGAGGAGACGCCCGCGGTGCTGGCGTCGTTGTCGATGCCCGATCTCCAACCACTCTCCGACTACACCTGGCCGCTCGATGATCTCCCGTCGTCGCCCATCTTCGTGCCCCGCGATCCGGGTGCGGGCGCGAGCCGGTACGCGGGCTCGAAACCAGGTGGGCACGACGGCTACGTCGTCGTCCCGGTGATGAGCGACGCCGGGTTCCGGGTCGAGGTGTTCGACGCCGACGACGTCGGTCGTGGCCCGCGTGTCACGCTCGCGGCGCCGAACCATCGCGTCGCGTTCATCCTCCACTCCGCGTGGATGCCGCGAGCCGTCTCGGCCCCCGACCTCGAACGCACCCGCTTCGCGACCGAGCTCGACGGTCTCGAAGCACTGCCCGACGATCTCGCGGCGGTGGCCCGAGAGGTCGCACGCGAGCTCGACGACGGCGTCGCGATGCACGCGGGCGTCGCTCAGTAGTTCGACGGGAGGACGCGCTCCAGGTTCGCGTAGAAGAAGAACAGCACGATCAGGAACGGCACCACGCCGACGAACCAGGTCGTCCAGCGTCGGTAGCGGTGGAAGAGCCACCACCACAGTCCACCGACGAAGGCGAGGATGATCCCCCAACCGATGAGGGGGTAGATCGAGCTGGACTCGCCGGAGAGGCCGAGGTTGCTCGCGGCGACGATCCGCTTCGACGGTTCCGTCGGTTCGGGGCTGACGTCGGTCGCGGGTTTCCAGGTCGCCCGCACGATGAGACGTTGCGCGGCGGAGAACTTCGGGTGGCAGGTCGTGAGCGTGAGCGTCGCGAAGTCGGTGCCGGGCAGCGTGGGGTTCGGGGTCGGCTGGAGCACCTCGACCTGGCTCGGATCGACGATGAGGTTGCCGCTGACGTTGCCGTCGGCGTCGGTCTGGGGATCGACGACGTACCGGTACGAACCGGCGAGGGTCGTCACCTCGATCTCGTCACCCGGGCTCAGCTCGTCGAGCCGGTTGAACGGCTGCCCGTAGGTGGTGCGGTGCCCGGCGATCGCGGCGTTCCCGAATTGGCCGGGGAGAGGGGTCTCCGGATAGTGGCCGGGCCCCTTGCGGAGATCCTCGACCCCGACGCCCTGGACGACGGCGCTCTCGACCCCGATCTTCGGGATCCGGACCACCGCCACGGCTTCACCCGACGGCGGGGGCGGTGGGGGTGTCGTCGTCGCCGTGGGGGCCGGAGAGGTGTCGACCTGCTCGAGCTGCTGGGCGAACTGGTCTTTCAGACGGGACTGCTCCCGGGCGGTGTAGAGCCCGGTGCCCCAGAGCTGGTAGCCCACGAAGAGCAGGATGAGGACACCGACGGTGACGAGGATCCTTCCGAATGCACCGACGGCTCTACGCACGAGGGTTCAGCGTACGGCGTGTCGGGGCGGATCGATGGTCACTCGGGGCCGGTTCGCGGCCGACGCGCCGGTTGGCTCCGACGGGTCGTGCGTCCGTACACTCGGGCGTTGCGAAGACCCCGGTCCGCGGGGTCTCGGAGGCCTGTTGGGCTGTGGTTCCCCTCGTCCGTCTGCGCTCCGTCGTGTGTCTGCTCGGCCGCTTTCCCGCCCTCGCCGGCGTCGATCTCGACGTGGCGAGCGGAGAGATCGTGCTGCTGACCGGACCCAACGGGGCCGGAAAGTCGACCCTGCTCCGTGTGCTCGCCGGTCTGTTGCCGATCCACCGCGGCGACGCCGAGGTGTTCGGTCACGACCTCGGCGTCGATCGCCGCGCCCATCGTCGGGATCTCGCCCTCGTGGGCCACGAGACCTCCTGCTACGACGATCTGACCACCCGCGAGAACCTGCGGTTCGCGGCCCGGGCCTCGGGGCGCGACGCCGCCGCAGGTGATGCCGCGCTCGAGCGGCTCGATCTGACCGGCCAGGCCGACGTCGCCCACGGGCGACTCTCGGCCGGCCAGCGCCGCCGCCTCGCCCTCGCGGTCGCGCTGGCCCGGGATCCGAAGCTGCTCCTGCTCGACGAACCGCACGCCGGCCTCGACGCCGAGGGCCGGGTCCTGCTCGCCGAGATCGTTGCCGGCGCTCCCGACGAGGGTCGCACCGTCGTGCTCGCGTCGCACGAGCTCGACCTGACCCGGCCGCTGGCGACCCGTGAGGTCGTGGTGGTCGGAGGTCGGGCCTCGGGCCGGTTCCCGCCGCCTGCGCCCGATCCTGTGGTCTCGGGCGTCGACGGTGCGCCGACCGCGGTCGTGGAGCCGGCGCCATGAGCCTCGCGGGCGAGGTCCGGCTCGTGGCCGGCAAGGACCTCCGGATCGAGGCGCGCTCACGCGTCACGTTGGCCCAGGTGCTCCCGTTCGGCGGAATCGTCCTCTTGCTCTTCGCCTTCGCACTCGACCCCGACCGGGGTCGTCTCGCGGCGGTCGCGCCCGGCCTCTTCTGGGTGGCCGTGCTCCTTGCCGCGCTCCTCGCCATCGGCCGGTCGTTCGCGATCGAGCAGCAGAACGGGGCCCGCGACGGGCTCCGCCTCTCGGGGATCGACGGGGCTGCGGTGTTCCTCGGCAAGACGATCGCCGTCGCCGCGCAGCTCCTCCTCCTCGAGGTCGTGCTCGGCTTCGGGGTTGCCGTGCTCTACGGCGTCGACGTGACCTCGGTCGTGGTGCTCGTCGTCGCGGGGGTGGCCGCGACCGCCGGGCTGGCGGCCACCGGTACCCTCTTCGGGGTATTGGCAGCCGGTCTCCGCACGCGCGAGACGTTGCTGCCGTTGCTGTTGTTGCCGGTCATCACGCCGGTGATGCTCGGGGCGACCCGGGCCTTCGAATCCGGCCTCGGCGGCGAGCCGGCCGAGGCGTGGCCGTGGATCGCCCTGCTCGGGGCGTTCGCGGTGCTGTACCTATCCGTCGGTGTGCTCGCCTTCGGGCCACTGTGGGAGGACTCATGAGTCGAGGACCAACGGACACGGGGTCCTCGGTACACCGCGGTGTCCGAGGCGGGGCCCGAACGGCCCGTCGCCGCAGTCGACAGGAGTGGGAAGCATGAGTCATCACGATGCTCGGGAGACGAGGTTGCTCGGTCCCCGGGTCTCGACGGGGATCGGATGGGGCGCGCTCGTCGCGCTCGTCCTCCTGGGTCTGTTCGGGCTCTGGGGTGCCCCGCCCGACGAGGTGCAGGGCGACGCGCAACGCCTCATGTACGTGCACGTGCCCACGGCCTGGCTCGCGTACCTCGCCTTCTTCGTGACCGCGATCGCGTCGGCGCTCTACCTCTGGCCCCGCACCCGGGCCCGTGTCTGGGACCGGCTCGCCGGGGTGTCGGCCGAGCTCGGTGTGATCTTCACCGGTCTGACCCTCGTGCTCGGTTCGATCTGGGGGCGCGCGGTCTGGGGTGTCTGGTGGGCGTGGGACGCCCGCCTCGTCACCACCGCGGTGCTCTTTTTCCTCTACCTCGGGTACCTCGCGTTGCGACGCACCTCAGGCGACCCGTCGGTCGGCGCGAAGCGCAATGCGATCGCGGCGTTGATCGCGTTCATCGACGTGCCGATCGTGCACTTCTCCGTCGAGTGGTGGCGGACCCTCCATCAGCAGGCCACGGTGTTCAACCCCCGGCTCAGTGCGGAGATCAGCGGTGTGATGGCGTGGACGCTCTGGCTCAGCGTGTTGGCGTTCACGCTGCTGTACGTGTTCCTCCTCGATCGCCGGTACCGGCTCGCAGCGCTCGAAGACGACCTCGACGACCGTGAGCTCGACCGCGCCATTGCGGCGCGCGTCGCCGACGCCCAGCCCGCCGGGATGGCGTCGTCGTGACCGACGTCGGCTACGTCGTCGCCGGTTGGGGCATCACGGTAGTGGTGTTGGCGGGGTACTACGCGCGCATCGTCGTCCGCACCCGTCGCGCGTCGAGGAGCAGCGGGCAGCGGTGACCACCACGACCGCGCCGGCGCCACCCCCGTCGTCGGAACCCCCGTCGCGGGGCCGACCGCGTCGCCTCCGCTACATCGTCGCGGCGGTGCTGTGCGTCGCCGCGATCGGCGCCCTGCTCTTCCTCGGCCTCCGCGGGAACATCGTCTACTTCCGCACCGTCTCGGAAGCTGTCGACCGACGTGCCGACGACGGAACCGACCGGTTCCGCCTCGCCGGCGCGGTCGTCGCGGGTTCGATCGAGGAGACGCCACGCGGTGTGCGCTTCGAGGTGACCGACGGCAAGACGAAGGTCACCGTCGACCACGTCGGCGACCCCCCCGACCTCTTCAAGCCGAAGGTGCCGGTGCTGTGCGAGGGGCGGTGGGGCAACGGTCTCGTGTTCGACTCCGACCGGATCCTCATCAAGCACGGCAACGAGTACCAGCCGCCCAAGGTGAAAGAGAAGGCGAGCACCGACCGCCAGCGGCTCGTACGACGATCAGGGCCCGAGTACGAGCCGCCCAAGGTGAAAGCGAAAGCCCGCTCCGAGTCGGACACCTCGACGTGACCGCTGCGTTCGGGGTGATGGCGGTCGCGCTCGGGACGAGCGCATCGGTGCTCGGCATCGCGACGCTCGGGCTCGGCTTGCGGCGCAAGGATCCGAAGTTGCTGCTGCTCGGCCGCCGCTACGTGTACGCGCTCCTGGCGGCGGCGATCCTCGCGGTCGCGGTGATGGAGTGGGCGCTCATCAGCCACGACTTCTCGTTGCGCTACGTCGCCGAGAACAACGCCCGCGGCACGCCGTTGCTCTTCACCATCACCGGCCTCTGGGCCGCCCTCGAGGGATCGATCCTGCTCTGGGGTCTCGTGCTCGCCGGCTACCTCGCGGTGATGGTGCACCACTTCCGCCGCCGCGCCACCGATCCGCTCGTGGCGTGGGCG
>JBBRHS010000190.1:0-5659 GCA_038222385.1 Acidimicrobiia bacterium | reverse complement strand
ATGTCGGCCCACGCGTCGACGAGGCGGGCGTGGGCGTGGCGGGCGCCGTCGGCGATCACGTCGAGGGGCAACGCGGCGCGACCCTCGATGTCGCGCGTTCGGCCCTCGGTGCCGCCGGGATACATCACCCCGACGCCACCGGCCCCGGTCCCGTCGATCGCGCCGGCGAGGCCCTCCGCGTTGCCCCACAGGTGCGCGACGACGTGCGCGCGCGACCACCCCGGCAGGAGCGACGGCTCGCGCGCGATCTCGTCGTCGAGCCGGCCCAGGGCGCGGTCGAACCGGGTCCACGCGTCGCCGACCTGATCGAACTCGAGGTCGGATCGGGTCACGCCACTCGAGTCCGCTGCGCTGCGCCGCCTCGACCGCCCGACACCTGCACGTCCGCGGTCATCTCCAGCGGCTCCACTTCGCTCACGCGGGTGCGGAGACGAGCGCCGGCTCGACCTCGACCGGGATGCCGTTCAGGACCGCGTTGCCGGAGAGCGGGTCGAAGAGGCTGCCGTCGGTGAGAACGTTGCTGTTCACGCCCGGGCGCTTCGCGGCGACGGCCATGTCGGTGCCCTCGACGTCGTGACCCCAACCATGGGGGATGCTCACGACGCCCGGCATGATCCCGTCGGTGACCTCGACGTCGATCTCGACCTCGCCGACGGCGGAGCTGACTCGCGCGGGCGCACCGTCTTCGAGGTGGAGCCGTTCCGCGTCGATGGGGTGCACCTGCAAGGTGCAGCGGGCCTTCCCCTTCACCAACACGTCGAGGTTGTGCATCCACGAGTTGTTGGAGCGGAGGTCGCGCCGGCCGACGAGCACGAGACGGTGGTCGGGCGCGCCGGCGCTCCGGCGCCGTTCGAGCGACGGCCGCAGCCGGGTCTCCACGTCGGCGATCACCGCTTCCGGCGCCAGCTCGATCTTGCCGGTGGGCGTGCGCAGCACCTCGGGCAGCCGGGGCCGGAGCGCGCCCAGGTCGATGCCGTGGGGATTGGCCTCGAGCACGTCGAGGTCGAGCTGCCCCGCGTACGGACCGGTGCGCAGCATGAGGTCGAGGATCCGCTCGGGACCGCGACGACCCTTCTGCGAGAGGAGCGCGACCACGGCGTCGACGTCGTGACCCTCGAACGGTGACCCGGTGCGCGTGACCGCCTTCTGGACCAACGTGAGCAGCGCGAAGTCGTCGAGCCCGGCGCCCGCCTCGGCGCTGCTCCCCTGTCCCGCGCAGATCGCGGCGAGCCGCAGCAGGATCTCCCACTCGGTCGGCTCGCCCGGTGGTAGCTCCACGAGCGGCGGCGAGTAGTTCGCGACGTTGCGGATCGCGAGCGAGTACAGCGCGAGATCGAAGTGGCCGCGGGTGAGCACACCCGGAGCGGGGAGGATCACGTTGGCGTGGCGGGTGGTCTCGTTGCGGTAGATGTCGACGCTCACCATGAAGTCGAGCGTGCCGAGCGCGGCGTCGAGTCGGTTCGAGTCGGGCGTCGACAGCACCGGGTTGCCGGCCACGGTCACGAAGGCGCGCACCTGGCCGTCGCCGGGCGTCTCGATCTCGTCGGCGAGAGTGACCACCGGGAACTCACCGAAGAACTCGGGAAGCCCCTTCACCCGGCTCGACCGCCGACCGAAGCGAACGCCTCGACCCTTCCCGGGCGTGCCGCCGGTGTTCGCACCGCCGACCGCGGGCAGGGTGAACATCGCACCGCCCTCGCGGTCGAGGTTGCCCGCGAGCGTGTTGACGACGTCGACCGCCCAACTCGCGACCGTGCCGAACTCCTGGGTGCACGTGCCGATGCGGGCGTAGACCGCGGCGCGTTCGGTTGCCGCGAGGTCACGGGCCACCGACGCGATCGTCGCGGCGTCGATCCCACAGACCGGAGCGACGACGTCGGGTGAGAAGTCGCGCGCGATCCGCTCGACCTCGTCGAGCCCGTTCACGTGACCCTCGGCCCGGTCGAGGTGGACCAGTCCCTCGGCGAAGAGCACGTGCACGATCGCGAGCAGGAAGTGGGCGTCGGTGCCGGGCCGGATCGGGAGGTGGACGTCTGCTTCCTCGGCCGTCTTCGACCGGCGCGGGTCGACGACGACGATCCTGCCGCCCCGGGCGCGTAGCGCGCGCAGGCGACCCGGGATGTCGGGCGCGGTCATCAGGCTGCCGTTGCTGGCGAACGGGTTCGCGCCGAGCATGAGGAGGTAGTCGGTGCGGTCGATGTCGGGCACCGGCACGCTCAGCGCGGCGCCGAACATCATCCCGGCCGACACCTGCTTCGGCATCTGGTCGACGGTGCTCGCCGAGTACACGTTCTTCGTGCCGAGGCTCTGGAGCAGCACCCGGTTGTAGATCAGGCCGGCGAGGTTGTGGGCGTTCGGGTTGCCGAGGTACACCGCCACCGCGTCGCGCCCGTGCCGGTCGATGATCTCGGTGAGGCCGCGCTCCACCTCGGCGAACGCGTCGTCCCAGGTCGCGTCGCGCCAGGTGTCGCCGGTGCGGATCTGCGGCACCCGGATCCGGTCGGGGTCGGCCTCCAGCGCCTTGAGCGCGGTGCCCTTCGGGCACAGGTAGCCCTTGCTGAACACGTCGTCCTTGTCCCCCCGCACGAGGGTGATCTCGGTCTTGTCGTTCAGGTGCAACTCGAGGCCGCAGGTCGCCTCACACAGCGGACAGGTCCGGAACTCGATGCGCGATGCCGTCATGCCGACGAGCGTACGCCCCCCCCACCCCCGTTGCGTTGGTGCGATCGGGTGCCCTCTGGGGTGGGCAATCGCACCAACGGTCGGGGAGGCGGGGTTAGCGTGTCCGGATGCCCGGGCCCGACGAGCGCTTCTACTTCCGCCAGCTGCTGGCCGGGCGCGACTTCGCGCGTGGCGATCAGATCGCGCAGCAGATGGTGAACTTCGTCTACCTCGTGGGTGACCGCGAGACCGGCGAGGCGGTGGTGATCGATCCCGCCTACTCCCCCGCGGAGCTGGTCGAGATCGCGGGCGCCGACGGGATGCGCCTCACCGGGGCGCTCGTCACCCACTACCACCCCGACCACGTGGGCGGGAGCATGGGCGGCTGGGACATCCAGGGTGTGCGCGAGCTGCTCGAGCTGGGCGCGCTCCCGATCCACGTGCAGCGCGACGAAGCGCGCGGCGTCAAGAAGCTCACGGGTGCGTCCGACTCCGATCTGGTGCTGCACGACGGTGGCGACGTCGTGCGGGTCGGCGCGGTGCCGATCACGTTGCTGCACACCCCGGGCCACACGCCCGGGAGTCAGTGCTTCCTCGTCGACGGCCGCCTCGTCGCGGGCGACACGCTCTTCCTCGACGGCTGCGGACGCACCGACCTCCCCGGGGGCGACCCGGTGCAGATGTACGAGAGCCTCACCCAACGACTCGCGAAGGTGCCCGACGACACCGTGCTGTTCCCTGGGCACCTGTACTCACCCGAGCCGTCGGCGACGATGGGCGACACCCGATCGCACAACTACGTGTTCCGGCTCGGTTCGCTCGAGCAGTGGCTCATGATGTTCGGCTCCGACCGGTAGCGCGATTCCATTGAAGACCCTCCAGCCGAAGACGATGCAGATCCTCGGTGGTGCCCTGCTCGCGGTCGGGATCGTCGTGATCGGGATCGGGATCGCGGGACAGGTCGGTTCCTGGGGTGCCAAGACCGAGACCGTCGCGGGTTCCACCGACGACACGTCGGGAGCGACCGGCAACGGATCGTCGTCGACCACGTCGACGACGCTCGCGCCGGCGGAGGACCCGGCCGCGTTCCTCGACCAGCTCGGCGCGGCGCTGCGCGACGGGAACACCGACTTCCTCGTCGCGCGATTGAACCCGGCCGTCGTTGCCCGCTACGGCAGTGCGCAGTGCCTCGGCGCGCTAGCGGGCGCGCGCGACACGTCGGCGACCTTCACGGTGCGGCAGGTGAGCGACCCGGCCGACTTCGACTGGACCACCGACGGCAAGACCATCTCCCTCGCCGAGACGGTCACCGTCGACGTCGACCGGGTGCAGCGGGGCGTACCGAACACGGCCTCCCTGCACATCGTGGAGGTCAACGGTCAGTTCACGTGGCTGGTCGACTGCGGGAACCCGATCGGCCCTTGACCAGCAGGAAGACTCCCCCGGCGGCCAGGAGCACGCCGGGGATCGCGAGCAGGAGCCACGGCGGGGTGTCGGTCGTCGACGTCGACGCGGTCGCAGGGACCGGTACCGCAGTCGAGATGTCGGGGGTGGGGACGCCGGTCGTATCCGGGGTCGGAACCGTCGATTCGGTCGCCGGTGGGTTCGTCGGGGCGGTGTCCCCCGTCGGCACGACCAGCGCGGCCGGATCACAGGCCACCGCTTCGTCGCCGACCGCGAACGGCAGCACCTCGCCGAGCGGGCCGCGGTCGACGGCCTGCCCGGTGTCGACGTCGGTCAGGACGAGATCGCCGTAGTCGCCGGGACCGGTCGACGGCACGATCACCAACCCGCGACCACCCGCCACGCGACCTTCGCCCTGCACCGGACCGGTGGGACCGGCGAACACCGCGCGGTAGAGCCCGTCGGGGCCCGAGGTCACGAACCCGACCCTGATCTGGGGCCCGGTCGCGCCCGGATCGACGCCCAGACACCCCACCACCACGGCCGGGCCACCCGGTTCCGTGACTGCCGGTGCCGGTGCCGCGAGCAAGACCGGTGCCGCCAGGAGCACCAGCACGCCGGCCGCGACGCGCCCGAGATCCCCGACTCCCCGTTCGCGTCGACGCACGGAGCTCACCCTACCGGGCGCTCTGCTGTGTCCTCGGGAGCTCGATCAGCCCACTCCTCGGCGCATCTCGGCGATCCGGACGACCAACAATCCGACGCCGAGCAACACCCCGCCGAGGATGGCCATGTCGGGGCTCGGGACACCCGTGCGGGGCAGACGCCCGCTCACCGGGGCCGACGTCGTCGCGTTCGCAGCGTCGGCGGGATCAGCGCCAGGATCGGTCGCCACCGGCGGCGCGGTGCCGGTCGGCGGAGTCGACCCACCGCCGTTGACGCCGAAGTAGAGGTTGATGCCGGTCGTCGCGGTGTCGGCGGCGACCGTCACGAGTACTCCACCGTCGCCGACCGGATCGGCGTCGTCGTCGGCTTGGCTGATCGGGACCGAGGTCGCGCCCGCGTACCAGACGAACCCGCCACCATCGTCGCTGTCACACTCACCGGAGGCGATGTACCACTGACCCGCGGGGACGCCACTGAGTCGGTACTGGCCGCCGGCGTCGCTGAGGGTGACGGACAACACCCCGAAGCCGGGGCCGAACGCAAGCACGCAACGCCCGTCGATCGGTGTGCCCGTCGGGAGCTGGTACACGGTGCCGCTGATCGAACCGCCGACGCCGAGCGCGGCGTCGACACCGGTGGTGCCAGGTCCGGTGGGGGTGACCGGGACGGCCGCGTCGGGATCGACGGTTCCCGATCCACCGTCGTAGAGCTCGAGTGCGTAGGCCGGGGTGTCGGAGCAGTCGCGGAAGAGCACGAGGTACGGCGTCGAGGCCAGACCGGCGAGGGTGTAGGTACCATCAGACGCTGTCTCCGCCTCGGCGGCCGCAGCGTTGTTGAAGTTGGGGGCGTCGGCGTCGAACGCTCCCACGCAGATGTCCTCGATCGGCAGCCCGGTGCTCTCCGACGTCACGGTGCCGCTGATGCTGGT
>JBBRHS010000189.1:0-5662 GCA_038222385.1 Acidimicrobiia bacterium | reverse complement strand
CGCCGCCGGTGGGGTGGTGCGCCGACCGGCCGTGGACGGCGGTGCGAGCGGCGAGGAGATCGTGCTCGTGCACCGATCCCGCTACGACGACTGGTCGCTGCCGAAGGGCAAGCTCGAACCGGGAGAGTCGTTCGAAGACGCCGCCCGACGAGAAGTCGAGGAGGAGACCGGCCTCCGCTGCGAACTCGGTCGGGAGCTCGCGCCGGTGGAGTACGAGGATCACAAGGGAAGACCGAAGCTCGTGCGCTACTGGCTCATGGATGCAGCCGAGACGGCACACCCGTTCGTCCCGAACGCCGAGGTCGACCGACTCTGCTGGTGCAGGCCCGACGACGCGGTGGACCTGCTCTCGTACGAACACGACCGCGAGCTCGTGCGCTCGCTCGACCCATGACCGGCCGACCATGACGGTCTGGCCATGACCGTCTGGGTGGTCCGGCACGCCAAGGCCGGCAGCCGCCGCGCGTGGAGCGGCGAAGACGCGCGCCGTCCGCTGTCGAAGCCCGGTCGGCGCCAGGCCGACGCCCTCGTCGCGCTGTTGGCATCGGAGTCGTTCGACCGCATCGCGTCGAGTCCGTTCGTCCGATGTTTCGAGACAGTCGAACCGCTCGCCCTGAGCGCCTCGTTGGAGGTCGAGCTCGACGAGCGGCTCGCCGAGGACGCCGGACCGTACGGCGCGCTCGCCTTGGTGCGAGAAACCGCCGCGACGGGCGGGGTGCTCTGCAGCCACGGCGACGTGATCCCCCAGCTCCTGGCCCGGCTCGAGCGATCCGGCATCGACCTCGGCCCGGATCCCCGGTGCGAGAAGGGCTCGGTGTGGGCCCTCGACCTCGACGGCGAAGAGGTCGTGTCGGCCCGCTACCTGCCGCCACCCACATAGGTCGGCGATGACCGTCGACGAACTCTGCGCGCTGCTGCTCGACGGAGCCCGGCACGACGACGAGGAACGCCTCGACCTCCTCGCCCACGGCCTGCAGTGTGCGGCGTTGCTCGCCGAGCGCGCGCCCGCCGACCCCGAGCTCCAGGTCGCGGGGCTCGTCCACGACGTCGGCACCGTCGTCGAACCCCACGCGATGGCCACGCACGCAGGTCGCGGCGGCGCACTGGTCGCGCCGCTCCTCGGAGCGCGGGTCGGCCGACTCGTGGCCCGCCACGCCGACGCCAAGCGCTACCTCGTGGCCGCCGACCCGGGGTACCGGTCCCGCCTCAGCGCCCGCAGCATCGAGACACTGGTCGAACAGGGTGGCGTGATGGACGCTCGCGAAGTCGCCGCGTTCTCGGAGATCGACGATCTCGACGCGGTGCTCGCGCTGCGCCGAGCCGACGACGACGCCAAGGTCCCCGGCCGCGCGGTGCCCGGACTCGACACCTGGCGCCCCCTCCTCGAGGAGCTCACGCGGTAGTCAGCCCTCGAGGGTGTGTTGGCCGAGGACGCCGGGGAGCTCGTCGATGCTGGCCAGGATGTGGGTCGGCGCCGCCTCGGAGAGTTGGATCCGGTCGTGGGCGCCGGTGAGCACTCCGGCAACGACACGGGCTCCGGCGCGGTGGCCCGACACGACGTCGCTCGTGGTGTCACCGGCCACGGCGACCGACCGGACGCTCTCGATGTCGAGCCGCATGAGCGCAGTGAGGATCAGATCGGGATACGGGCGGCCCCGGATGCCCGGCTCCGGACTCAACGACAGGTCGATGAGGTCTCGCCACCCGAGCACGTCGATGATCTGTTCGCGGGTCGGACGCGAGAACCCGGTGGTCAGGCAGATCCTGATCCCCATCGCCCGTAGCGCACCGAGGGCGGTCTCGGCTCCGGGGAGCGCGGCGACCTCACCTCGCGACACCGCAGCATCGAATGCCTCCTCGAACCGACCGTTCGCTTCGTGGGCTTTCGCCCCGTTGCCTTCGAACACCGCGGTGAACACCTCGATCTTCGACTGCCCCATGGTCCGGCGCACGTATGCGAGATGCGGCGCCAGCTCCGGACCGTCGGGATCGAACCCCATCCCGGCCAACGCTTCCACGAACGCGGCTTCGACGACGCCACCGTCACTGACGGTGGTGCCCGCCATGTCGAGCACGGCCAGGGTGATCACGAGAGGTCCTCCATGGTCTGTTCGGCCACCGCGGGCGACAACGTCATCCCTCGTCCGCCGAGTCCGGTCACGACGACGATGCGCGGATCGGGCCGCACCCGCACGCACGGGCTGTCGTCGGTCGCCTGCGAGTAGACCCCGGCCCAGCGGCGCTGCACCGCTGGGAGCCGACGACCGAGCAGCGACTCGGCGCGGCCGAGCAGGTGGGCGTAGGGCGCTTCGTCGACGGCGAAGTCGTAGGGCTCGTCGTAGTGGTGGGTGTCGCCGATGGTGAGCTCACCCGTACTGCGTTGGGCCACGAGCAGTTGCGCGCGGTACTCGGCCACCACGGGCGCCGGAGGCGGGAGCGCGGTGGCCGACGGGAGGTCGAAGGCCGGGTAGTAGCGCAACGAGTCGCCGTCGGCGAGTGCGGTGGTGAGCCGTTCGCCGAACGGTTGGGTCTGCAGCATCTGCAGCCGACACCGCCGCACCGGCGCGTCGGCGAGGAACTCGGCCGCGACCCCGTCGTGCATCGCGCCGGGACACACCACCACGAGATCTCCCTCGTGCACCGCACCGGTGTGGTCGGTGACCCGTCCCGGCTCGACGCGCGTCGCCACCCGCCCCGGCATGAACTCGTAACCGCCGCCGGCGGCCAGGTACCCGCGCACGGCCGGGAGCACCTGGCGGGGTTCCACCACGGCATCGCGCGAACAGAACAGCGCGCCGAGGAGCTCACCCCGGACCGCAGGGTTCTGCGCCCGGGTCTCGTCGGGGTCGAGGAGCTGCACGCCCCGCCGGTCGGCGTCGGGTTGAGCCACCAGTTCCGCCATCACTGCGAGCTCCGCCGGGTGCTGAGCGACGGTCAAGGATCCGTCGGGCCGGAACCCGATGCCGCTGATGGCAGTCCCGAGCTCCTCCCACCGCGCGCGAGCGCGCAACGCGAGGTCGAGCTCCGCGCCGGGCGCGCGTCCGCTCACCCAGACGAGACCGAAGTTCCGTACCGAGGCCCGCCGGGGTTCGGCATCGGCCTCGAGCTGGCGTACCTCGTGGCCCCCCCGTCGGGCCGCCCAGGCGTGCATCGTCCCGATCACGCCGCCCCCGACCACCACCACCCGACCCACCATCACCCGACCACCGGAGACGTCATCGGATGGACCCTGGCCCGCACCAGGGTCGCGAAGCAACCCGGCACCGTGAACATCAAGCTTCCGTTCACCCGTTCGTTCCCCGGCGCGCCCCTGATCGTTCCCGGGAGGACCACCGCCGTGGGTAGCGTCGACGGAATGAGGATCCTGGTCACGAACGACGACGGGGTGGAGTCGCCCGGGATCATGGCGCTCGCCGGCGTGTTGCACGACGCCGGCCACGACGTGATCGTCGTTGCCCCCACGAGCGAACGCAGCGGGAGCAGCGCCGCGATCGGGCCGCTCCACCGCAACACGTCGATCCCCGTCGTCGAGCACGGGTGGGAGACACCCGGCGGCGTGCCGGTCCTCGCCATCGACGCTCCCCCGGCCACCGCCGTCTACGCGGCCTGCCTGGGCGGCTTCGGGCCCGTGCCCGAACTCGTCGCCTCGGGGGTGAACCCCGGCGCGAACACGGGCCACCTCGTGCTCCACTCCGGCACGGTGGGCGCCGCTCTCACCGCTGCGGGTCTCGGCGTTCCGGGCCTCGCAGTGAGCGTGCGGTCGCCCGCAGGCTGGGACACCACCGAGACCGACGAGTACCAATGGGACACCGCGGCGCGCTTCGCCCTCGCCGCCATCCCATGGGTCGCCGAGCCGTCGACCCCGCCCCGGGTCCTGAACCTGAACGCCCCGAACCGGCCGTTCGACGAGGTCCTCGGGGTCCGCGAGGCCCGCCTCGCCCCCTACGGGACAGTCTGGGCGGCCTCGGCCGACCACAGCGGCGGCGAGTTGCTCCTCGACTTCAGGGGGAACGACGTGCTCCCCGACGAAGACACCGACCTCGCCGTGCTCACCGCCGGCTACTGCTCGGTGACCCCCCTCCCGGTGCTGGAACAGGCCCCGTTCGACGGTGTCGCCGAGTCGCTGCTCGCCGAACTTCCCGCGGGCCGCTCAAGCAATCGCGGCATCACGCCGTAGATTCCCTGGGACCATCATCCGTTCGGCCCCCTGCCGTTGCGATGTCCCGTCCCAGCTCCAGGAGGCACACACATGGTCGAAGTCGGCCAGGAAGCACCCGAGTTCACGCTCAAGGACCAGTCCGGTCACGACGTCGGTCTCGCCGACTTCCGGGCCAAGAAGAACGTCGTCGTGGTCTTCTACCCGTTCACGTTCACCGGCATGTGCCAGGGCGAGCTCTGCGAGATCCGCGACGACCCGTCGGCCTTCGACGCCGCCGACGCGCAAGTCGTCGCGATCTCCTGCGACACCCGTCACGCGCAGGCCCAGTGGGCCGAGGCCCAGGGCTACACCTTCCCGGTGCTGAGCGACTTCTGGCCCCACGGCGCGGTGGCGAAGGCCTACGGCGTGTTCAACGAGCAGCTCGGCTGCGCGAACCGCGCCACCGTCGTGATCGACAAGCAGGGCATCGTCACCGCCACGTTCGCATCGGCGAACCTCGCGACGCCCCGCGCCAAGGCCGGGTACGAGGAAGCCCTCGCCAAGTTGTGAAGTGACACCCGAAACATCAGAGACCGCACCACCAGGTAGTGATGGAACGCCCAGAGTCAGGGAACGGATGCCATGAAGATCTCGGATCTGCTCGGTGAGGGTTGGGAATCCGACGAACGGTCGGAGGAGAACGTGCAGCCGCCACCGCCTTCGGTGGTCTCCGTCCCCGCGGCGGTCGCCGACCCGACCTCCGCCGAGTCGGTCGACTCACGGGCGCCCGACGTCATCACGTCGCTCGCGTCGTGGGCACCTTCGCCCGAACCGCGGGACCCCGTGACCACCGACGAGCCGGTGAGTGCCCGCGCGCAGCTGGCTGATCTCGCCGCCGGTCTCGCGATCCCGACCGCGGTTCCGGCCGTCGAAGAAGAACCGATCGAAGCTGCCGACGAGCTCGCCGGCCTCCACCTGGTCGTCGACGACCTCCTCCCCGACGCTACGAAGCGGAAGGGCTCGTCGCGCGGGTCTTCTCGTAGCGGTAGCCGACGCCGCGGACGGTGACGATCCGCGCCGGGTTCGCAGGATCGGCTTCGATCTTCGCCCGGAGCCGCTTGACGTGCACGTCGAGTGTCTTGGTGTCGCCGAAGTAGTTCGGCCCCCAGATCCGATCGATCAACACGTCGCGGGTGAGCACCCGCCCGGCGTTGGCGAGCAGCAGCTCGAGCAGCTCGAACTCCTTCAACGGCAACGCGACGAGGTCATCGCGGACGAACACCTCGTGGCGCGCCGCGTCGAGCCGGACGTCGCCCACTTCGAGCTGCTCGGTGTGGTCGACAGGAAGGTCGTCGTCGGACGGGCTGCGCCGCAGGCCGGCCCGGACCCGCGCCACCAGCTCGCGCAGCCGGAACGGCTTGGTCACGTAGTCGTCGGCGCCCACCTCGAGCCCCACGACCGCGTCGATCTCGGCGTTGCGGGCCGTGACCATGATGATCGGGACGCGCGAACGAGTCCGGATCT
>JBBRHS010000188.1:0-5666 GCA_038222385.1 Acidimicrobiia bacterium | reverse complement strand
AGGCGGAGCTGCGGACACCCATCCACGGGCCGTCAACCGGTGGGCGATCGAGCGAGCGCAGCCGAAGCCGACCAGAGATCAGGAGGCGCAGGCGGAGCTGCGGACACCCACCCACGGGCCGTCAACCGGTGGGCGATCGAGCAACGCAGCCGAAGCCGACCGGAGATGTAGGCCGTTTGGCCCATGCCGTATTGCCCATTTCGGGCGTACCGTGGCGAAATGATTCCCGACTGGCTCGACTACGACCGGCTGCAGGTGCTGCTCGCCAGCCTCGCGGTGTTGGCTGTCGTCCTCGCGCTCGTCTTCCTGGCCCTCGCCCGTGGACCGGCACTGAAGGTCTTCTCGGTGGTGCTGTTCGGGGCGCTCGCGCTGGGTGCGACCTGGCAGCTCCAGACGATCAACGACGCTCGGCGCATCGACTGCTCCCAGGTCGAGGTGTTCGGCGAGCTGGTCGTCGTGCCGGCGTGCGCCGCAACGCAGACCTGACCACCGGCCTCACCACGGGACCGTCGGGGCTCAGAGGTCCCGGCGGAGCTGCACGAAGTCACGTCCGGCGAGCCACTGCGGGAACGTGACCTCGATCGACCACCCTCGCGCCAGGTAGAACCCGGCGGCCCGCGAGCCCGCTTCGATGCGCAATGCCAGCGTCGAACAGGCACGTCGCCGGGCGAGGTCCTCGACTGCGGCGAGCAGGTGTGATCCGATGCCCTCGCCCCGCGTCGCGGCGGCCACGAGGAGCTCGGAGAGGAACGCGACCCCGAGGCCGGTCCACCCGGTGGCCACCCCCACGACCCGACCGCTGCGTCGGGCAGTGATCGCGAACGGATCGCGCTCCCATCGCGTCGTGGGCCCGTAGGTCTCGAAGTCGTGCACCTGCCACTCCCGCGCTGCGAACTCCGCGGCCGCGGGATCGGGCGCCGACGCCTCCGACAGCTCGAGTGGGAGCGAACCGCTTCCGATCTGTTGTTGCGACCGCCCGAACACCGCGTCGGCGATCGGTCGCCAGACCCGGTCGGTGTCTTCGAGCAGGGTCACCCGATCAACGGTGACGGTGGCGCGGTAGGCGTCGAGCGCGTCGCGAGCGCGTTCCAGCGCGTCGGGTGCCGCCGGGTTGCGCAACGTCACGTGCGGCACGAACTCGTACGGCGACGGCCGATCGAACAGGCCGACGAGGAGCGCGTCCCGTAGGCCGACGAGTCCCGCGAGGTCCCCGTCGACGCGGAGGTACAGCGTCGGACTCGTCGGCAGGAAGGTCGCAGTCGGACCGAGGTCGAGGGTCAGCGGCCCGATGTGGGCGGCCGCCACCCGCAGCGTCCCCAGCACGCCGTCGAGATCCGACTCCCGCACGTTCACCGGAGGAACGAGCGTGATGTGCGACGGGATCCGCCGGATGTCGGGATCACCCGTGGCCCGGCGTAGCGCGTCGATCTCGGTGGCGGCCCGCCCCGGGATCAGCAACGCCACCGCGAGGTGCCGACGAGCCATGGAGTCGCTCCCTACCGAGTGCCGCGAAGCCGGGGCCAGAGCCCGCTGGTCGTGGTCGCGTAGTCGTAGACCGACCAACCGATCGCGTCCTGGCGGCGGGCGGCGCGCACGAACCCGGCGATGTCGGCGGGACTGACCGCATCGGCGATCCCGCCCACCGGATGCACCGCAGCATCCTTGCGACCGAGGTTCGCCCGCAGTCGGCGGATGTTCTCGTCGGTGTACCGGAATCCTTCGCGGTAGCCGCTCTTGTCGTTCCGATTGGTCCAGTAGGTCATCGGCATCCACACGTCGAAGTCGTCGCGGATCTCGCGCCACGGGAACGCGGGCCAGTAGTCGGGGTTGACCACCTCGAGGAGCACCGGCTCGAGCACGATCGCGCCGAGCGGCATCGCGCCGACGAGATCACGGGTCCGACGGGTGAGCTCGACGAGCCGCTCGTTGCGCAGCGCGGCGTCGGGCACGCTGCCGGTCCACTCGATGTCGAGCGCGAGCCCGTCGAACTCGTCGCCGTCGCTCGAGAACTCGGCCAAGGCCCGGATGCGCCGGAGGTCGGCGTCGAGATCGTCGAACTTGGGCAGGTACCAGGCCACGATCCGCACGTCGTGTTTCCGGCCGGCAGCGAGGAACCGGGCGAGGAGCCGACGGTCCACGACGTTGCCCTTCGAACGGGTGTCGTCCTGCGCGGCCTGGAGGTAGAGGGTACGGACGCCGAGCGCGGCCATGTCGGCCACCGACGCAGGGGTCACCGTCGGGAGCGCGCCGTTCCCGATGAAGGCGGGGGCGTAGTCGTACACGTCGACCCACGCGCCGAGCCCGCGGAACGGCCCGTCGGAGGCGGCAGCGGCGGGCTCCGACGGGGCCACGGTGCCGACAAGCACACACGCGATCACGACGATGCCGACCAGACCGACCCGGAGGTTGCGAAGCATCCGTCCAGACTCGCACGCCGGCCGCCTGCCCGTGGTTCGCCTGCCCGGGGTGCGCAAGACGTTCGTTCGGGTCGTCAGGGGGCGCGGGTGAAGCCCCCAGCGGCCTCGAGCCGGAGGTTCGCCCGCGTCAGCGCCTCGACGGCCACCAGGTCGTCGGGGTTCTCGTTGAGGCGCCGTTCCGCTTCTTCCTTGGCCGTCTGGGCCCGGACGACGTCGATCTGCGCCGGGAGCTCCGCGACGTCGGAGAGCACGGTCACGGTGTCGTGGCTGAACTCCACGAAGCCACCGTGCACTGCGATCGCGATCTCGGGCTGGCCCTCACCGCGGATGACCCGAACCGGGAACCCTCCCAGCGCGCCGACGAACGGCTCGTGGCCGGGGAGGAAGGCGATCTCGCCGTCGACCGGACGGCACACGACCATCTCCGCCTCACCCTCGAAGAGGATGCTCTCCGGCGACACGACCGACACGTGGAGCGTCGCCACGACTCAAACCCCGCTCTCGGCGCTGCGCACCGGGCCGCTCGGGCCCCGCTCGCGCCGCGACTCGCTTCGACTGCTCATGGCTCGCTCAGCTGCCTTCCTGGAGGGTCTTCGCCTTCTCGAGCACCGAGTCGACACCACCGACGTTGAAGAACGCCTGCTCGGGAACGTCGTCGAGCTCGCCGTCGACGAGCTTCTCGAAGCTCTCGATGGTCTCCTCGACGGGCACGTAGATGCCCGGGAGACCGGTGAAGGTCTCGCCGACGAAGAACGGCTGCGAGAGGAACCGCTGGACCTTGCGGGCCCGAGCCACGATGACGCGGTCCTCCTCGGAGAGCTCGTCGAGCCCGAGGATGGCGATGATGTCCTGGAGCTCCTTGTAACGCTGGAGAACCTCCTGGACCCGCCGGGCGCAGTCGTAGTGGCGCTGACCAACGATCTCGGGGGCGAGGATGTTCGACGTCGACGCGAGCGGGTCGATGGCCGGGTAGATCCCGAGCGCGGCGATGTCACGCGACAGCTCCGACGTGGCGTCGAGGTGGGTGAACGTGGTGAACGGCGCGGGGTCGGTGTAGTCGTCGGCCGGCACGTAGACGGCCTGCACCGACGTGATCGAACGACCCTTCGTCGACGTGATCCGCTCCTGCAGGTTGCCCATCTCGTCGGCGAGCGTCGGCTGGTAGCCCACGGCGGAGGGCATTCGGCCGAGCAGCGTCGACACCTCGGAACCGGCCTGCACGAAGCGGAAGATGTTGTCGACGAACAGGAGCACGTCCTGGTTCTTCACGTCGCGGAAGTACTCGGCGACGGTCAGGGCCGACAGCGCGACGCGCAGGCGCACGCCCGGCGGCTCGTCCATCTGGCCGTACACCAGCGCAGCCTTCTCGATGACGCCCGATTCCTGCATCTCGAGGAGGAGGTCGGTGCCCTCACGGGTGCGCTCCCCCACCCCGGCGAACACCGAGACACCACCGTGCTGGGTGGCGACGCGGTTGATCATCTCCAGGATGAGGACGGTCTTGCCGACGCCGGCACCACCGAACAGGCCGATCTTGCCGCCCTGCACGTAGGGCTCGAGGAGGTCGATGACCTTGATGCCGGTCTCGAACATCAACGCCTTCGGCTCGAGCTGGTCGAACGGCGGCGGTTCGCGGTGGATCTCCCAGCGGTCCTCGATGTTCGTGAGCTCGCTCGCGGGGATGTCGAGTGGCTCGCCGATCACGTTGAACACATGGCCGAGCACACCGTCGCCGACGGGCATCGTGATGCCGTGGCCGGTGTTGCGCACGAGCTGACCGCGACGCAGACCATCGGTCGGCTTCATGCAGACGACGCGCACCCGGCTGTCGCCGATCTGCTGCGCGACCTCGGCGGTGATGGTGATGGTGTTGCCCTCGAGCTCCACGTCCATCTCGAGCGCCTTGTTGATCTCGGGCAACGCGTCGGCCGGGAACTCGACGTCGACCACCGGTCCGGCGATCGCGACGACGCGACCGTCCTTGAGCGGGGTGTCGGGGGAAGACGCTTCGGGTGTGGCGGTGGCGGTCATGGGTGCTCCAGTCGGTGCGCTGGTCAACGCTCTCGGAAGAGGTCTTCCTTGCGGTTCTCGATCGTGTCGGCGAGGAAGTCGTCGGGCATCAGGCCCTTGCCGCCCCGCAGGGCCTCGGCACCACCCACGATCTCCATGATCTCGGTGGTGATCTGTTCCTGCCGGGCCCGGTTCATGATGCGGGCGAGCTTGGTGATCAGCTCGTCGGCGTTGTCGGTCGCGGCCTTCATGGCCCGCTGGCGCGCCGCGTGCTCCGACGCCGCGGCGTCGAGCTGCGCGGCGAACAGCCGCGACTCGATGTACTTCGGCAGCAGCCGGTCGAGGATCTCCCCGGGCGACGGCTCGAACTCGTAGGCGGGGGCAACGGTGTTCGTGTCGACGGTCGCGTCACCCTCGGTCGGCGCGGACAGTCCGAGGCTCCCGGAGTCGAGTGGCATCAGGGTCGTCTCGACGACCTCCTGCGAACCCGCCGACTTGAACCGGGTGTACACGAGCTGCACGCGGTCGATGTCGCCGGCCTCGTAGGCCGGTGTGACCGCCGCCGCGATCTGGCGGGCGTCCTCGTAGGTCGGCGTGTCGCTCATGCCGTTGAACGCGGCATCGATGCGGTAGTCGCGGAAGCGGAAGTACCCCTCGGCTTTCTTGCCCACGAGCACGAGCGAGTAGTCGCGGCCGAGCGCCTGGTCGGCGAGCAGGCTCCGCTCGGCCCTGCGGATGACCGACGTGTTGTACGCGCCACACAACCCGCGGTCGGCGGTGACCACGACGTAGGCGACCTTCCGTACCTCCTCGCGGGGCTTGAGGAGGGGGCTCTCGTCGCCCGCGCCACCGTCGGCGAGGTGGTGGATCACGTCGGTGATCTTCTCGCTGTAGGGGCGGGCCGCCTCGACCCGGGCCGCGGCCTTCACGATCCGGCTGGCCGCGATGAGCTCCATCGCGCGCGTGATCTTCTTCGTCGACTGGACGCTCTTGATCCGCCGCCTGAGAACGCGCTCCTGCCCACCCGCCATCGCTGAGCCCTACTCGGCGGTGGCGATGGCGGAATCGGGAGCGCCGACCTCGAGGCCGGCCACGAACTGGGCCTTGAAGCCGGAGATCGCCGCGTCGAGCACGTCGCCCTCGGGGAGCTTGCCCGTGTTCTTGATGCTGTCGAGGATGTCGGAGTGGCGGTTCCGGAACCAGGCGTGGATGTCGGCCTCGAACCGCTTCACCTCTTCG
>JBBRHS010000187.1:0-5711 GCA_038222385.1 Acidimicrobiia bacterium | reverse complement strand
GGCAGCAGGTTCGCGTTCGTCGGCACCGTGATCTGACCGCCGGTGGGCGTGGCCGTGAACGGCACGTCGACGAGGCGCTGCTCGGGATCGAACGAGTGCGTCACCGCCATCGGCCGGACGAGCACCGCCGAGGTGACCGGGTTCGCACCTTGCGTCGTGATCGTCACCGGGGTGCCGCGCGGCAACTCGGTCGGCACCGAGTCGATCACGGGCCGGTTCCGGAAGAGGTAGCCCGGCGTGTAGATCTCGATGCGCAGCTCGAAGCTGTTGTCGTTCGGGTTGCCGCCGAACGTGGCGACACGCCCGTCGGGCAGGAGCACCGCCGACGAGTGGTACCCCCGCTGGAGAGTGCTCGGCGGCGCGTCGGTGAGCGTCCCCGTGGCCGGGTCGTAGATCTGGGCCGAGAACGTCGACGCCGTACCGGGTGGGACCGCCTCCCTGCTCTTGCGCGAACCGCCGGTCTCGATCAAGGTCGAGTCCGGCAGGATCACCGCGCTCACGTACATCTTCGGTTCCGCCAGCGCGGGCCCGGGCACGAAGGTCGGGTTCGCGACGCTGAGGTCGACGATCGCCGTGGATGCGACCGCGTCGTTCGCGTCGCCGGTGTCGCCACCCCCGATCACCATCACCTTCTGCTGCTGGGCGGGCGGCAGCAACACGCTCATCCCCTGGTCGCGACGCGCCGCGTCGGTGAGCCCGGGAACACCCGTGAGGGTGTTGGTCGTGAGGTCCCAGATCCCGGGCGCGCTCGCCTGGGGGCCGAAGGTGTTCACCCCCGAGTAGAAGAGTCGGCCGTCGGCGAGCAGGTGGAGGCTCGGGTACAGCGGCCAGCCGTTGGGGAGGCCGCTCGGCGGCGGGGTCGGCGCGGTCCAGCTCGTCCCGGTGAAGCGCTCCGCGGTGGAGATGCGGTTGCGCGCGTCGTCGAGCCCGCCGACGGTGAGGATGCTGCTGTCGCCGAGCGTGACCAGGCTCGGGTACCACCGGCCCACCGACATGTCGGGCACGGGTTGGTAGGTAGCGCTGACCGGGTCGAAGAGGTACGCCTTGCGCGACCCGGCGAAGCTCTCACCCGCGGTGCGCGGGAAATCCGCGGTGCCGCCGGCGACGAGGAGCCGCCCGTCGGACAGGAAGGCGTGCCCGGAGCAGAACGCGTCCCACGGGGTCGTCACCGGGCTGAAGTTGTTGGTGGCCGGGTCCCAGAGCGACGTCTGGAAGTCGCCGGCCTCGAACCGGTAGTACTCGTTGCCCGAGCCGGCGACCAGCAGCACCTTGCCGTTCCGGAGCACCGCGGCGTGGATCGCCCGCACCGGCGACGGCGACGTGTTGACCGTCCACACTCCTGTGCACGCGGCGGAGAGCAGCAGCACGAGACAGAACGCCAGGATCAGGCGGGGCCGACGCAACCGGACCATCGCCGGACGGTAGCGGTCGCCGTGTGGATGACTTCTGCCGAATCCTCCTCGTTCATCGAGCGTTCTTCTTTCCCCGCGGATGTCCGCCCGATCGAGGGCGGGACCGGCGCGCGCGAGGGGCGGCCGGGATTCCAGGCCGCCCCTCTGCTGATCGATGGTCGCCCGGGCCCGAAGGCCCTGGTTCAGACGCCGAGCAGTTCCTTGCCTTCCGGTTCGGGGACCACGCCGTCGGGCCGCTCCGGTGGGGCGAACGTCTCGTCCTTCCGGGTCCGCAGCGCGTGGATGAACCCGGCGATCGCGAGCAGCGCGAGGAGTCCGGCCGCGAGGAACGCGACGGTCGCGACCTGCTCGCCCTTCACTCCGAACACGCTGAAGCCGTAGGACGTGAGGAGCAGGCCTCGGAGCGTCTCACCCTTGAACAGCGAGTCGCGCTGCGCGGTGATCGTCGTGAGCTGCTCCTGCAGCGCGGGAAGCTGCGGATCACCGGACGCCTCGGCGGCGTCGACCTGGTCGCCGAGCGCCCGCTCGGGCGTGCCGAGATCCGCGTAGGTCTTCCCGTCGGCGATGGACTGCACGTGCAGCCCGATGTAGTCGTTCGCGTAGCACTCGGCCTGCTTGCCGGTGGTGAGCGGTTGGCCGGCATACCGCACGACACAGTCCGACTGACGCTCCTCCGCGGTGAGGCCGGCTTCCGGCGTGAAGCTGATGTTCTGCTCGCTCAGCTGGTCCTTCACGTAGTTCTTCGCGAAGTTCGCGTTGCTGGTCATGACGAGGCCGAGCACGAGCAGAAGGCCCGCGAGCGCGAGCGCGCCCGCGCTGAAGATGACATCGAGTGTCCTGCGCTGCATGGAACTCCTTCGGAGTGCATTGGTTCCACGACCGCACGAACACTGACGTGTCGGACACGAAGTGGTGGAGTCGGGAGCCCCGACCCCACGGTCCCCTACCCCGAGAGCACGCGGCGCAAACCACACATGGCAACATTGTTGCGTGCTCGACCACATCTCCATCCAGTGCGCCGATCCCTCGGCCAGCCGGGCGTTCTCCGAGAAGATCCTGGCGCCGATCGGCGGTAAGACGATCACGGACTTCGGCGTCGTGTTCGGCCTGGGCGTCGAGTTCCCGTGCTTCTGGCCGGGACCCGTCGGCGACGCCGGCGCGCCCCACACCGACGTCACCTGCTGAATTTTCTCAGGGTCGTCCGGTGCGGCCCCCGAACTCGATGCCCTCGCATCGCAACGAGATCTGCGTCCCCGCTTCACCGTGCACGACCGCGACGCCCTCGACGAGCGCACCGATCGCGGCGTCGCAACCGGTCTCGGCGACGAACCGGCACGCAGCCGCGACCTTGGGCGCCATCGAGCCCGGCGCGAACTCGTGCTGCTCCAGCGTCTCCGGGTCGGAGCGGCGCACGAGGCAGGCGTCGGGCGTCCCCCAACCGATCGACACGCCGGGGACGTCGGTGAGCAGCACGAGACGATCGGCGCCGAGGCGGTTCGCGAGCAGGGCCGACGACGCGTCCTTGTCCACCACGGCTTCCACGCCGCGGAGCGCGCCCCGGTCGTCGAGCACGACGGGAACACCGCCGCCGCCCGCGCAGACGACAACGACGTTGCCGTCCACGAGGAACTCGATTGTCGGAAGCTCCACGATGTCCTGCGGGACCGGGGACGGCACGACCCGTCGCCACCGGTCGCCGTCCGGCGCGACCGACCAACCCGTGGACGCGACGAGCGCCTGCGCGGCCTCAGCGTCGTAGACCGGGCCCACCGGCTTCGTGGGACGATCGAACGCGGGATCGTCGGCTTCGACGATCACCTGGGTGAGCAGCGTCACCACCTGACGTCCGGGCAGCTCGTTGCCCACCGCCTGCTCGAGCAGGTACCCGATCATCCCCTCGCTCTCGGCGCCGATCACGTCGAGTGGCGACACTGCCGCGGCGTCGGGTCTCGAGGCGGCCTGCAGCGCGAGGAGCCCGAGCTGAGGCCCGTTGCCGTGGGTGACGACGACCTGGTGCTCCCGCGCGAGCTCCGCCACCACACGCGCCGCCGTCTTGACGTTGTGCCGCTGGGTGCCGTCGTCGAGCCGCTCTCCCCGGCGGGCGAGCGCGTTGCCACCGAGCGCGACGACGATCAGCACCCCGCCGCTCCGGTCGAGTCGAGACCGAGGTCGGCGGTGCGCAGGAGATCCTTCACGGCTCCAGCGTGTTCACGCAGCCGACGCCCCGGTCAGGGCCGAAGGTCCCGAACGCCCGAGGCCGGAGTGGTGGATCACGAACCACGTGAAGGAGGGCCGGGAGAAGCTGAACTTCTCCGAGTGGCGCACCGGCGGCGGCGGCGAGTCCCGCGCACGACGGTCGGCGGGGGCTGATCCCCGGGGCGCCGGGTGACTCAGTGCAACCGGCGCCCGGTCACGAGGTCCGGGCTGATCTCGACGAGGTGCATCGGCGCACCGTCGATCCAGGTCTCGCGGAGCCGGTCGCGGGCGCCGGC
This sequence comes from Acidimicrobiia bacterium, assembly GCA_038222385.1. Taxonomy (GTDB): domain Bacteria; phylum Actinomycetota; class Acidimicrobiia; order IMCC26256; family JANYLB01; genus JANYLB01. The sequence goes on along the minus strand of JBBRHS010000187.1, from coordinate 1,807 downwards.
GATCCGGGTCTCGTCGGTCACTTCGCTGGCGATGCCACGCACGAGCACGCTCCATCCGTCGCCCGTCACGCCGTCGACGTCGTCCGCCTCCAACGCGACGATCGCGCCGGCCGAGGCGGCCGCCAACTTCGTCCCGGGGACGGTGCGGAACGCGACGACACCGTCGACCACGGTGATGAACACGGGGAAGATCGCCGGCAGGGCATCGATGCTGACGCCGACGCGCCCAACCGTCGCAGACTCGAGGAGCGCGAAGCACTGGGCTCGGGAGAGCTCGGAGAGTCGCGGGGTGGTTGCCACACGCGCCACTGTGGAGCACCGGCCGGATCGTGGGTAGGGCCGAAGGGCCCGAGGGCTCCTACGGTCGCCTGCGGTCCGGGTCTCTGAGGACGTCGGCGCCGAACACCGCCGCCTGCGTCCGCCGCTCCATCCCGAGCTTCGCGAGCAGGTTCGACACGTAGTTCTTCACCGTCTTCTCGGCCAGGAACATCCGCTCGGCGATCTGGCGGTTGGTGAGACCCTCGGCGATGAGGGCGAGGATCTTCCGTTCCTGGCCGGTGAGCCGGGCGAGGCGCTCGTCCTCCGACGGTGGCTCGCGCATGCGATCGAGGACCCGCTTCGTGAGCGTCGGGTCGAGCAGCGACTGGCCCTGGGCTACCCGTCGGACGGCGTCGACGATGTCGGTGCCGCGCACCTGCTTGAGGAGATACCCGGCTGCGCCGGCCACGATCGCCTCGAACAGCGCCTCGTCGTCGGCGAACGACGTGAGCATCAGGCACTGCAGCTGGGGGAGCGCAGCGCGGACGTCGCGGCACACCTCCACGCCGGAGCCGTCGGGGAGCTGGACGTCGAGGATCGCGACGTCGGGCTGCGTCGGTGGGATGCGCGCCCGCGCTTCGGCGACAGTGCCGGCCTCGCCGACCACCTCGATCCCGCCGGCCTCGGAGAGCAGGGCCCGGATTCCGTCACGCACGATCTCGTGGTCGTCGAGCAGGAAGACCCGGATCGTCCCGTCGTCAGTCGTCACGGACGCCATCGTCGTCGATCGGATGCGGCGAGCGCCACGTGACGGTCGTGCCTTCGCCCGGTGCGCTCACGATCTCACACGACCCACCGAGCGACCCGGCCCGCTGCTCGAGGTTGGCGAGGCCGCTCCGGCGCCCTCCCCCGTCGGCGAAACCGACCCCGTCGTCGCGCACGGTGAGGACGATCTCGTCGGCCACGGTGAGCGACAGGTACAGGTGCTCGGCCCGGGCGTGCCGACTCGCGTTCGAGACCGCTTCCCGCACGCAAGCCAGCAGGTTCCGGCCGATGCCGGCGGGGATCGCGGTGTCGACGGGGCCGTCGAACACCACCTGGGGCTCGAAACCACTGCGATCGGCGTACTCGCCGACCAGGTCGAGGATCTCCCGACGCAGACCGATGTTCACCGGTGTCGAGAGGGTGAAGATGCTCGACCGGATCTCCTTGATCGTCGCGTCGACCTCGTCGATCGCCTTCGCGATGCGCTCGGCCGCCGGGTCGGTCCGCTCCGCGATCGTCGACTGGAGCAGCATCCCGATCGCGAAGAGGCGCTGGACCACGGTGTCGTGCAGGTTGCGGCCGATGCGCTCCCGGTCCTCGAGCATCCGCATGCGGTCCTGCGCACCCCGACTCCGGGCGAGCTCGATCGCAAGCGCGGCCTGGTGGGCGAAGCTCGTGGTCACGTCGATGTCGAGCGCGTCGAACCTGCGACCTCCGTGCGCGTTGTCGATCGAAATGACGCCGAGGACCTCGTCGGCACCCTGGAGCGGCACGTAGACGACGG